>JAQVQF010000039.1 GCA_028701715.1 Eubacteriales bacterium
ATACGGGTTCTCCCGATTCGTATTTCATTATAAAAACAGGATACCAGCTGGCAGGGCCAAAACGCATCGCAAGCAGACTCACAACCGAAGCACTAACGCCCGTTTCCTCAAGAACCTCCCGCGACGCCGCCGCTTCGGGCATTTCCCCGTTTTTACAATGTCCGCCGGGGATGAGCAATTTTCCTTTGGCGCTTCCGTATGTATGACGTACAAGAAGCACCGCGCCATCCCGGACGACTACTCCGCTTGCCGCGAATAACCAGTTTTCGTTTTGTTCCATTTTAATTCTCCATTCCATATAACCCGCCGTAAAGGGCAGATGATCGAATTTTTTCGTACCCGTATGTGTGAAACCGTTTGAGGTATACCAGTTTTTCAAAACGGTGTTTTCCTCGATAATTCCAATTTTTATTGTATGTCCGCCGAATTCACGGACTTTTTCCTTGGCGTAATTTATCAGCGTTTTTCCGTAGCCTTTGTGACGGCATTCGGGCAGGACGGCAAGATTATGCAGTTCATAAATCCCCTCGCTTTCCTTTGAAAGGGAAGCATAACCCAAAAGGGCGCCGTTTTCGTATAAACCGAACATCGTCCAACCCCGGTTGTATTGATTTGTCAGGTATTCCTGCGGTATGAAGCTTGTATGCTTCGGACAGTTTTCGCGCGTCAGCTTGAATTCGGCGGCTACGGTGGCAAAGCTTGAGTGAATGACTTCGAGAGCGGCAGGCAATTCTTCTTCGAAAAGCTGTTTAATCATAATAATCCTTTCTGAAAATATCGAGGCTGTGATGGGTCGCTCCGATCAGGTCTTCGCGTTCGCATATAGAAAAATGGTATTTCATGAACAACGCAAAGGTTTCATCATCCATCGCATCCACCGTTTCCCGCATGAAATTTGTTACCATATCCGTACCGATATAATTCAAACGCGTGACATTGAAATGCAGCATAAGCGCGTCGATATCCGCTTTTCTGTACAATTCAAACACATCCTTAGGCTCTGAATGCGTTTGAAAAGTTATGGGATCGAGCATACCGCTGTTTACGAGAGCTTTTACATTACCGCGTAAAAAGCCGTATCCGATAATAGAAGCGTCGGCGATACAGTAAGCCGCGAAAACTATTCCGCCGTGTTTTGTGACACGTAATGCCTCCGACAACGCGGAAAGCTTATCCTTTTCACAAAACAAATGGTACATAGGGCCAAGAATAAGCGTTATGTCATATGTATTCGCGGATAGAAAGTTTAAATCTACCGCATTGCCTTGATATACCGTTGTTTTTTCTCCCGGTTCTGTTTTCTCCTTGAAAAGCTCGATATTGCGGGGTATAAGCTCCACCGCGTCCACGGTAAAACCGTTTCGGGCAAAATAATGAGAATATTGTCCGGTTGCCGCACCGATTTCGAGAATTTTCATACCGGTTTTCAGATATTTTTCAATATATCTGACCGTGGTCAGAAATTCAACGCTGCCGTGCCGCGACATGAGCCGCGCGTCTTCGTTATGGGTGCCGTAATATCCGTCAAGAGCTTCAAAGGTTTCCATACACAATCCCTCCTTAAAATAAAAACGGTGTAAGCCGAATATAAGCTTACACCGCGTATTTTTATCAAAAAAATATAATTATATTTCCCGAAAAAAGTACGGCGACGCAAGCCCGGCGGTATACCAATTTGCGGTAGAGCTGCCGTGCGTATTGAAGGTATATGAGCGTGGAGAGATTCCCGACATCATCGCCGACCTTCTTCCTTGGAAAATTTTTACAAGTATAGCATATATAAAAGCGCTTTGTCAACCTTAATTTTTAATAAGATATGATAAAACATTTAATAAATTACAGTTATAATAACCAATTTATGCGTCAAATGACGATTTTTAAGTTGATTATAACGCATCTGTGTGGTATTATTGAGTATATTTACATTTATTGTAACGATATGGAGGATTTTATGCAGGTAATAATAATTCACGGTTCACCCGGAACGGGGAAAACAACGACCGCTTCAAAGCTGCATGAGTATTATAAAAGCCCTTGGTTTGAATTCGGATGGATTCCCGAATTCAGAAATCTTAACCCTCATACGGAAATATCATACCGGGACGAGGAAGAAATGACTTTCGAGTCTCTTATGCTTGTCGTGAAAAACTATAATCGTCACGGATTTGAAAACGTAATTATTTCTGATTTGAATGATATACGTATTTTTGATATTTACGGTGAGCTGAAGGAGAAGGATTTTATAATAATAACCCTTTATTCGAATGATGACGGCGTTATTAAGGAGCGGATTTTAAACCGTGACAACGGGAACAGCTATAAAGACTGGGAAAGCGCCGTAAAGCTGAACAATGCCATAAAAAACCGCGTTAAATTACCCAATGAATACAGAATCCGTTCTGATAATATACCTGTCGATGAGGTTATTGGTAAAATTCTTGATGTCATCAACAATTATGTGCGCGTTGATTATGATATGGATAAATATAACCGTGAGGATTATTTTTCCTATACCGATTAGGATTGACGATTATTCTTTATAACAAGGAGAAAACATGACAATATTCGACAACACCAATACCGTTAAACAACAGTACGCCTCCGTCGGGAAGCTTGAAAACAGGATCTCGCTTCACGAAAAATACAGCATGAACAAATTCGGATGGTTTAATTGGCTTTATTCGAATTATGATATAAAATCCGGGGACAGAATTCTTGAGCTGGGATGCGGAAACGGTAAACTCTGGGCAGAGCATTACAGCGACCTGCCGGAATGCGTAAGTCTCGTATTGTCGGATTTTTCCGAAAGCATGATAAAAACCGCGAAAGAACTTATCGGTAACGAAAGTATTTCTTATCAAATTATCGATATTCAAGATATACCATATCCGGATAATTGCTTCGATATCGTTATTGCGAATATGATGCTGTATCATGTGCCGGATATGGGCAAGGGCTTGCGGGAGATAAAAAGGGTTCTCAAGGGCGATGGAAAATTCCACGCCGCGACGTTGGGCGAAAACGGAATATCCGGATTTATAAGAAAAACGCTTGGTCTGCCGAAAGCGGATGATATGAAGTTTACGTTGCAAAACGGAGCGGAATGCCTAAAACCCTGCTTCAGCCGTATAGAAATGAAGCTGTACGAAGATTCGCTGGAGGTTACGGATACAAACGATCTGATAACCTATATACACACCCTTCCTTGGACAGAGGAAATGCAAAATATCCCCGACAGCGTTATTTTTTCAATGCTGGAGGAGCATAAAAATGACGGCGTTATCACTATCCCCAAGGAATACGGGACGTTTATAGCATATAACGAATGAAAGCGTGCAGGTATGAAGGCATTAAATACCGGGATAAGCTGATTGTCGCAAAAAGCAGCATTGAAGCGGAAAGGATTGTATATGCTCGGTTTGAAAAGAAATGAAGTCGTCCTAATTGACCACCAAAGCGAGTGGGAGGAAAAAGCGGCGGAAACAATAAATAAACTGAAGGAAATATTCGGGGACACCGCGATTGACATTCAACATATAGGCAGCACGGCGATACACAACATCAAGGCAAAACCGATGCTTGATATTGTGCTTGGTGTTGAGAGCTTTGATATGTTAGATGATATTTTACCGAAGCTTGCTGAAAACGGTGTCTATAAATCGTCGACTCAACCGTTGCCGGGTATTATTTTGTGTGCTATCAAAGCGAATCGTGAGAGCGATATTGTCTTATGCAATTTACATATTGTTGTCACAAGCAGCGAGCAGTGGAATAATCATATTGTCTTTCGTGATTATATGAACGCTTTTCCTCAAAAAGCCGCCGCATATGAAAAGTTGAAAATTGAATTGGCAGAAAAGTTTTCTGCCGACAGAAAAGCTTATTGTAACGGTAAAAACGAATTTATTAACACCTGTATTTCCGAAGCCCGCATTTATACTGAAATGAAATTGAAACTTGATATAACGGCTTTTGAGCCGATTACCGAAGGATTGTCCGGCGACAAGAAGTACTATATAGAAGAATCTGGAAACGGTGAAAATCGTTTTTTGCTTAGAATTTCCGATATATTAAAATACAAGCGCAAGGAAACCATTTTTAAAATAATGAAAAAAGCCGCTGACCTTGGTATTCCCATGTGTAAGCCTGTTGACTTCGGAATATGTAATGACGGTAAAAGCGTCTATCAGCTTCTAACATGGTGTGAGGGTGGAAATTTGGAAAAAGTTCTGACCACTTTTTCCGAGTCGGAACAGTATAAAATTGGAATTAAAGCCGGTAAAATACTAAGAAAAATTCACTCCATCCCTGCGCCGTTAAATCTTGATGATTGGTATATACGGTATTTTAATCAAAATGATGACCGTATAAAAGCATATTCCGGTTGTGGTATTCGGATAGACGACAGCGAAAAAATTCTTCAATTCATTGAGGACAACAAGTATTTACTACACAGTCGTCCGCAATGCTTTAACCATGGGGATTTTCACACCGGAAATTTAATGGTTACAAACAAAGGTGATGTATCCGTTATCGACTGGGAGATATTAGACTTCGACAATTACGCCGATCCATGGAATGAATTCAACAGAATCGGGCTTTCCGAAATCCGTCCATATTTTACAACCGGGTTAATAAATAGATATTTCAACGGTGAACCACCCATCGAATTTTGGCGTTTGCTTGCCTTTTATCTGGCGGCGGGCTCATTGATGCTTTTATCCTGGGCTTATTACTCACAACAAGACGAGCTTGATTTCGCAACGCGGCAGGTTAAAAATATCTTGGCTTGGTATGATAATATGCAGAATATAATACCGAGCTGGTATATTAAAAATTATTAAGCAGGTGAAATATAAAATCGACGATGACGGTGTGCGCTGTATAAACAAGCGTAATGATTCGGTTTATATGAAGGATGAAATATGATGCAGGAAATATTATTAAAGAGCGCGTTGGGCATTTATGATCTTGAAAATCCGTCCGCGATTCTTATACGCCACAATGAAAATATGACCTATAAAGTCACCGACGGAGAAAATAATTACGTCTTCTACATACATAAGCCGACGGATGGTTATTCGCTGGGTATATTTGAAAAACAAAACCGGTCGGATATGCTGTACTGTGAGCTTAAAATGCTAAGCGCTCTTGCGGCGGGAACTGATTTAATTATACAGAAACCCATAAGCACAAAAAACGGTGAACTGTTCGCTGTGCTGCCCGGGGGCATACCGGTATCCCTGCTCAAATGGGTAGACGGCGAGACACTGGAAAGCATTACGCATACCCCTGACCATTATCGTAAAATCGGCGTTCTCACAGCGACGCTTCACAATTTTTTCTCGTCGCATATTATGGATTTTTCGGCATATTGCCGTCCGTCTTACGACCAAAGTCTTCTGCCATCCATAACTGAAAAAATACACGCGGCGTATCAGACGGGCGTTATAAGTGAAGAACAGGCGAAAGCGGTGCGACGCGTCCTCGACGAAATAGAGAAGCGTTTTGACGAACTTGACAAAATGGGTAAAAAGATAATCGTCCACGCCGATTTGTCCATGTCCAATATGATACTGACGGAAAACGGCAGCATATCGCCGATAGATTTCAGTCTATCCGGCTTCGGTCATTTTTATATGGATATCGGCAGTTTATTTGGGCATATAAACAACAAAGACGAACGAAAGCTTGTTCTTGAAGGCTACAAAAGTGTCCGTGACTGCGAAATCGAAATGTTTTACGTCGAGCCGTATTTCGCGCTCGGGGTGATACTTTTTATCGCCTGCCAGTACGAAAGGGCAAAGGGCTGGGACTGGTTCGGAAAAGCTATGGAACGTTGGTGCCGGGAAATTTTCATTCCGCTTGCGGAAAGGAAAAGTCTTTCGCTTGTATAAAAATAATAACTAATCAAAAAATAGAATGTGAAATTGAAGGTCAGTCATGTTAACAGTATCATTTTATAATAAAAACGAAATTTCCGATAAAATGCTTAAATTCGCCGTTATCGTCGCGAAATATGACGGCAAATGGATTTTTTGCCGTCATAAGGAGCGTGACACCTGGGAAATTCCCGGCGGACACCGTGAAAACGATGAAGCAATTCTTGACACCGCAAAGCGCGAGCTGTATGAGGAAACGGGTGCCGTAGTTTACGATATAAAGCCTGTCAGCGTTTACGGAGTCGCCAAGGACGGAAACACCACCTTCGGTATGCTGTTTTTTGCAGAGGTGAAATCTTTTGGTACGCTGCCACTTGAATTTGAAATCGGCGAAATTTTGGTGTCCGACAGCTTACCTGATAAGCTTACATATCCGGAAATTCAACCGTATTTATATGAACGCGTGCAGGGATGGCTGAATGTTCAAAGCGGCGCGGGCGAGTTATGGGATGTTTATGACAGGAACAGAAAGCTGACGGGACGGATTCACAGACGCGGCGAACCGATGAACAAGGGTGATTATCACCTTGTCGTTCAGGTGTGGATTGTAAACTCAGACGATGAATACCTCCTTTCGCAGCGTTCTCCGAACAAGGGCTTTCCGCTAAAATGGGAACCGACGGGCGGTTCGGCGGTCGCGGGTGAGGACAGCTTGACCTCCGCGCTCAGGGAAGTCAAAGAAGAATTGGGTATCGATTTGAATCCGGCAAACGGAAAGCTATATAAATCGTTTTTCAGAGATGCTCCGAACTGGGAAAACCCCGACTTTCTCGATGTGTGGATGTTCCGGCATGACTGCCCAATTGAGGACGTCACCTTGCAGGAAGGCGAAACCTGTGACGCAATATGGGCGTCTCCCGAAACTGTAAAAAAGATGAGAGATAGCGGATCGCTTGTTCCGATTTCATATCTCGACGATTTTATTAACGTGACCTATGACAGGTTGTAAAGCCGTTTTACCGAAAAATTAAATAAACTATTGACAAAGCGTTTAATTAGTGCTATACTCCAAACCAATAATTGAATATCACCAACCGTTGAGGCGGAGATAAAGGTAATTATGCTCTTACAGAGAGTCCGGGCAGCTGCGAGCCGGGCAGAAAACAGATTATCAAATGGACCGCTGAGGGCGCAGTCAAAGGTATATGCCGCAGGGCATAAGCCGAGTATTCTGCGACGCGAGGCACGCGACAGCTGCCGGGAATATATATGTATTCCGCTAAGGGTTTATTAAAACCGAAACAAGGTGGCACCGCGATGATATATCGCCCTTGATTCTTTATGGATCAAGGGCTTTTTTGTTTATAAACGATTTAAAAACATAGTTTTTAAATCGTAAATCACTGCGAGTGAGATTTCGCGCGTTTTATCTCCGTCAAAAAAGCTAAGCTTTTCTTCCTCCTCTCAACGCGCGGGACGTGCTAAAGCACGTCTTAAGGAGTTTTTAACCGGGAAACCCGGTAAAAAACAAATTTAATTATACATAAGAGTTCCATTTTATCTATTTTTTGTTTTAAAAGAGGAGCGTACAAGGAAATGTCAATCAGAAAAGTGGCGATAATAGGCGCCGGGCATGTGGGTTCGCACTGCGCGTCCGCGTTGGCTTTCCTTCGCGCTGCCGACGTTATAACGCTTGTGGACCGCGACGGCGGGAAAGCAAAGGCGCAGGCGATGGACGCGGCGGACAGCGTTTCGTTTCTGCCGTATTCCGTGACTATAAAAAGCGGGGAATATTCCGACTGCGCGGACGCAGACATAACGGTGATAGCCGTCGGCAAACCCAGACTGCCGGGGCAGACGCGGCTCGACCTGCTCGACGATTCGGTTCATATGGCGCGTGACGCCGCCGCTTGCCTTAAGGAAAGCGGCTTTGACGGAATTGTAATATCCATCACCAATCCCGCCGACATTATAGCCGACTGTATCCGCAAGGAGCTTCAAAAGGAACGATGGCAAGCTTTTTCCACCGGTACACTGCTCGACACGGCAAGGCTTATAAGGATATTGAGCGAGCTAACGGGCTGCGGACATGAAAAAATACACGCCTTTGCGCTGGGCGAGCACGGCGATTCCTCCATGATACCGTTTTCGGACATAACGATAGACGGCGTACCCTTTGACGATATAAAGGGAATTTCGAGAGAACGTGTGCTCGAGCGTACCCATGGCATAGGAATGGATATAATAAACGGCAAGGGTTCGACCGAATTCGGCATAGGGCTTGCGCTCGCGACGATGGTAAAGGCGATTTTTGATGACGAAAAACGCATAATGCCCGCGTCGGTGCTGCTCGAGGGCGAATACGGGCAAAAATCGGTTCATTGCGGCGTGCCCTGCGTTATCGGGCGAAGCGGAATCGAAAAAATAATCGAGCTGCCGCTCACACCGGAAGAAAAAGAACAGTTAAATCAATCCTGTGATATTATAAGGCAATATATAAACCGCGCGGATAAGCTTCCGCATATAAAAAATTAAAGGAGTTTATACAATGAAAAAGCATATTATGAAAAAAATATTTATCGCCGTATTCGCGGCTGTTCTGGCCGCAGCCTCTCTTACCGGCTGTTCAGATAACGATGAAAAGGGAAAACAAAAGCAAATAACCATCGCCATTGTACAGCCCATGTCTCATACCTCTCTCGACCAGATAAGGGAAACGATAATTTCGGAACTCAACGCCGCCGGACGCACTAACATAAAGATAGTAACCTCAAACGCCAACAACGACACCTCTGCGTTGACGACTATTCTTTCCAATCACCAGATAGACGGAGTTGACATTGTGATTCCAATCGCAACCTCCACCGCGCAGTCCGCCAAGACTGTATTCGAAGGCACGACCACCCCGATAATATTTGCCGCCGTATCGAACCCGACCGCGGCAGGACTGACGGGCGACGGATGTCAATATATAACGGGCGTATCGAACAACATACCTTCCGACGAAATTGTCAAGCTTATAGCTCATTTTCAGGAAGATTATAAAAAAATAGGCTTCGTTTATACCTCCAGCGAGGTCAACTCGGTTTCCACAATCAACGCCGCCAAAGCCTATTGCGACGAAAATAATATTTCCTATGAGGAAGCTTCCATATCCAATCTTTCCGAGCTTCAGACGGCGGTCGAATCGCTCATTTCAAAGGGTGTGGACGCGCTTTATACCGGCAACGACAACACCATAGCTTCCGCCATGGCAACCTACACCGATATCGCTTATTCACACGGCATACCCGTTTACTGCGGCGCCGATTCGATGGTGGCGGACGGCGGCTTCGCGACGGTAGGCGTCGATTACGTACAGCTGGGCAAGCAGGTCGCCGCTATGGTATTGAAGATAATCGACGGCGAATCGGTGTCCGCTATCCCTTATGAAACGCTCAACGAATACGCCAGGTTTGTAAACCTTAAGGCGGCAAAGACGCTCGGCATTACCATGGATGAAAGCAAGCTTGAAGGCTTCGAGGTGCTTGTCGAGGAGGACGGAACCAGCCATTTCGGCGAGTAAAATACAAATTTTCGTTAATTGTTAATCGTTAATCGTTAATCGTTAATCGTCAATCGTTGATGGGAGGTTTTTTTCATGACATTACTGTCCATGCTGGTTTCCGCGTGTATGCAGGGTATGATATACGCGCCCATGGCGCTTGGGGTATATATCGCATTCGGCATACTTAACACCCCGGACCTCACCATCGACGGCAGCCTGGTGTTCGGTATGACGGTATGCGCTTATGTGACCATTGCCGGGCATCCCGTTCTTGCGCTTTTCGCCGGTATGGCGGCGGGTGCCGCCGCCGGGCTTGTCACGGGACTGCTGCAGACAAAGCTGAAAATAAACGCCATTCTTTCCGGAATATTGACTATGACCGGGCTTTATACGATCAATTATATGGTGCTGGGCGGGCAGTCAAACAGATATCTCCAGTCCGGGACGACCGCCAGCAACACCGTTTTCAAGATGTTTTCAAGAACGGTCAATGACATATTCGGTGAAAACGCGGTCGGAGATATCAATCTCCTTCCGCTGATACTGTCGGCGACAGTCACCGCGGCGGCGATAGCGATACTCGCCGTGTTCTTTAAAACAAGGCTCGGACTGCAGATACGCGCCACGGGCGACAACGAGGATATGGTGCGTTCATCGTCGATAAACGCCGATTTTACCCGCATACTCGGCATTATGACGGCAAACGCTCTTGTCGCGCTTTCGGGAGCGCTGCTCTGCCAGCAGCAGAAATACGCCGACCTGAACTGCGGCATGGGCATGCTCGTCGTAGGATTGGCTTCGGTGATTATCGGTCAGGTGCTGTTCGGTAAACGCGGTATAACCGTCGGTCTTATATCCGCCGTGGCGGGATCGTTGTTTTACAGAATCGTACTTCAAGTGGCGTATAAAATTGACATGCCGAGCTTCACGGTCAAGCTGCTTTCGGCGATCATAGTGGTAGCCGCGCTTTCTATGCCGGTGATTAAAAACAAGGTTACAGAGCTTAACGGCCGCAGAGCAAGGGCTTCTTCGGGCAATGAAGGGAGCGGCGGAAATGAGCAGTAGGCTTGAGCTTACAGGTATATCAAAGACCTTCCAGAAGGGAACTCTCAACGAAAAAGTCGCCCTTGACAATATAACCTTTACCGCGAACCCCGGTGATTTTGTGACCGTCCTCGGTTCGAACGGAGCGGGGAAGTCCACGCTTTTCAACGCCGTGCTCGGCATCTTTTTAACGGATAAAGGGCGCATTCTGCTTGACGGCGAGGATATCACGTTTAAAAAACAGCATAAGCGCGCCGGCGGAATAGGCTGCCTGTTCCAGAATCCTCTGCGGGGAACCGCCCCCAATATGACTATTGAAGAAAATCTGGCGCTCGCGTACCACAGGCATTCCTCATATTCCTTCTTCGCGGTAAACCGCAGGGACGCGGATTATTTTAAAGAAGTATTATCCACCCTCGGCATGGGGCTTGAAAACCGCCTGAAAACAAAGATGGGAGTGCTTTCCGGAGGACAGCGTCAGGCGGCGTCGCTGCTCATGGCGACCGTTGCCCGGCCAAAGCTGCTGCTGCTCGACGAGCATACCGCCTCTCTCGACCCCGCGACCGCCGAAAAGGTGCTTGCCATAACAAAACAGATTGTAGAGCGTGAAAAAATCACAACGCTAATGATAACCCACGACATGTCATACGCCCTAAACGCCGGGAACCGTACGATAGCGATGGACGGCGGCAGGATAGTCTTCGATATATCCGGCGAACGCAGGGAAGCCATGACACCGGACGACCTTATAAAGGCCTTCCGCGAAAACAGCGTTAATTCGCTCGACGACAGAACCGTCCTGACAAAAAAGCCGCTGTAAAATACCGTTATATTTTACGGTATAAATTTGTATAATTTGGCGAAAATGACGATTGCAACTTGAGTTATATTAAGATATAATATTATAAATATATTTAGGAGGATACGTAAATGGAACGTCATAACAGCATAGCCAAAACGCGCGTTCCCGCCGAATCATCGGTACGCGTATCTTTTGTCTCGGGCAGTTTTAAAGACACTTTTGCAAAGGTGTCTTTTTTCGCGTTTTCTTTTTGGCGTTTGTTTACGTATTACTATTATTACTTTTATTATTATAAAACCGACATTGAATACGTGATGGGAAAATGCAATAATCGCTGTAAGCCTATGTTGACGGAATACACTTGATTCCTTCGATACGGTTACAATAAGCTGTAAGCTGTGAGCGGTTCTTTCCATCAGGAAGAACCGCTTTTCTATATTTATTTAAGGAGAAACCGATGAACAAGCTTCAGAATGCCAGAGAACAGATAGACAGCATCGACGCCGAAATGTCAAAGCTCTTCTGCCGCCGCATGAAGGCGGCGCGCGAGGCGGCGGAATACAAGCAGGAAAACGGTCTGCCCGTATTCGACAGCTCGCGCGAAGCGGAGGTGATTTTACGCAACGCCTCGCTTATAGCCGACGACGAGCTCAAGCCGTATTATATCAGCTTTTTAAAATACAATATGACCCTTTCCAAAAGCTATCAGCACAGATTGCTCGAGGGCATGAAGATAGCCTACAGCGGCGTTCCCGGAGCGTTCGGGTATATCGCGGCGAAGAGCGTTTTCCCGGACGGTATCCCGGTATCCTACGGCAGCTTCGGCGAAGCCTACAGAGCGGTGGAGGAGGGAAAATGCGACTGCGCCGTGCTGCCTATCGAAAACAGCTTTGCCGGCGACGTCGCCCAGGTGTTCGACCTTATGTTTTTCGGTTCGCTTTTCGTGACCGGAATATATGACCTTGAAATAGTGCAGAATCTTCTCGGGAACCAGGGCGCCACGACGAATACCGTCAAGGAGGTTATCAGTCATCCTCAGGCGCTGGACCAATGCGCGTCGTATATCGAAAAGCACGGCTATATTCCGGTCGAGGCATCAAATACCGCGGTCGCCGCGAAGCAGGCCGCTCAGTCGGGCAGAACCGATATCGCAGCAATAGCAAGCGTAGAAACCGCCGTGATATACGGGCTGAACGTGATAGACACCAACATAAACCAAAGCAATGCCAACACCACACGATTCGCGGTATTCTCAAGAGCGCAAAACCGCGCCGCGGATACCGACAACCATTTTATCATGTTTTTCACGGTGAAAAACGAAGCAGGCTCTCTCGGACGCGCCGTTTCGGTCATAGGTGAAAACGGCTTCAACATGAAAGCGCTTAAAAGCCGTCCGACAAAAGAGCTTATATGGGATTATTACTTCCTTGTGGAAAGCTTGGGCAATATCAACGGTGAAAAGGGCAGAAAAATGATATCGGAGCTTTCGGAGGTATGCAGCAGCCTGAAAATTGTCGGGAGCTTTGAAAAGGAAATAATGCTTAAAAATTAAAGGAGCGATAGCGTGAAAGAACAGAAAAATCAACCGGAAGGCAGGTGCGAGCCCATGCAATCTTTCATTCCCATTTGTGCAAGCCTCAAGGCATGGGCATTATTATGATTTTACGGATGGAATTGGGCGAACAAAGCTATGATATCGCCGTCGGACGAGGGCTGCTCGGCGAAGCGGGCAAACTTTTAAACCTGAAAAGAAAGGTATTGATAGTCACCGATACCGGCGTGCCCGACGAATATGCGAAAAAAGTTGCCGAGGCATGCCTGCATCCCGTTATATATACGTTTCCGCAGGGAGAGGACAGCAAGTGCTTTGACACATACAAGGCTTTGCTGACGGAGCTGGTCAGGCATGGCTTTACCCGCACGGACTTTGTCGCGGCGGTGGGCGGAGGAGTCGTGGGCGATCTTGCGGGATTTGCCGCCGCCACCTATATGCGCGGGATAGATTTTTATAATTTACCGACAACCCTGCTTTCGCAGATAGATTCGTCGATAGGCGGCAAGACCGCAATAGATTTCGGCGGTTATAAAAACATAGTCGGCGCGTTTTATCAGCCGAAAAAGGTAATAATCGATCCCGACGTGCTGGATACGCTGCCCGCAAGGCAGATTTCAAACGGATTCGCAGAGGCGATAAAAATGTCCCTGACGTCCGACGCGCAGCTGTTTTCGCTGTTCGAGAGCGGAGAATATCAAAGCAAGATCGAAGAGGTTATAATACGTTCTCTCAGAATTAAAAAGGAAGTCGTTGAAAAGGACGAAAAGGAAAACGGCTTGCGCAGGGTTTTGAATTTCGGTCATACCGTCGGTCACGCCATAGAAAGCACTGTGGCGGGATTGTATCACGGCGAATGCGTCGCTCTCGGAATGCTTGTCATGTGTTCGGAAAAAGTTAAGCCCCGGCTTGCTGCGGTGCTGAAAAAAGTCGGGCTTCCCACTATGTACGATTATGATTACAATAAAATCGCGGATGCGATAGCTCATGACAAAAAAATGTCCGGCGACTTCATCACCGTTATATATGTTGACGAGGCAGGCAGCTGTGAAATGCGGACAATGCCCTTTGAGGAGCTGAAAAG
>JAQVQF010000211.1:0-2294 GCA_028701715.1 Eubacteriales bacterium
ATTTGAGCCTCGACAAGGGGATATGGGGCAAGCCGCTTACGGACGACGGAGTAAAGCTTATGGAAATTAAAACTGTCGAATGTATGCCGCCGTGGCTTTCCGCGGCGCTTGACAAATGCTGTATTACCCCGGTTCATTTTCAAAATACGGCACCGCATATACCGATACGCTTTCGGAAAATACAAAGGAAAAAGAAAAGGTAAAAATAAAAGGAGAAATCCACTGTGCTTGACAAAATCTTCGGTACTATCATAGAAACGGCGATCACCCCCGCGGGCTTCTTCATCTGCCTTGCGGTATCGCTTGTTATCGGTCTCTTTATCGCTCTCGCTTTTATGTTCAGAAACATCTATACCAAATCGTTTGTGGTAACTCTGACCATAATTCCCGCAGTCGTACAGCTGCTCATTATGATAATCAACGGCAATATCGGCACCGGAATAGCCGTCGCCGGCGCTTTCAGCCTCGTTAGATTCCGTTCGGCACAGGGATCGGCGCGTGAAATAGGTTATATATTCATGGCGACCGCCGTGGGTATAGCCGTGGGTACGGGATATGTGGGAGTGGCGGTTATATTCGCCGCCGTGCTTATCGGCGTCACCTTTCTGCTCACCGCAACTCGTTTCGGCGACACCAAGTCCACGGAACGCGATTTGAAAATCACCATCCCGGAAAGCCTTGACTATACGGATGTTTTCGACGATATATTCGCAAAATACACTTCCAAGGTCGAGCTGCTGAAGGTACGCACCACCAATATGGGTTCTCTGTACAGACTCCATTATCATATAATCATTAAAGATGTTTCTAAGGAAAAGGAATTGCTCGACGAGCTCAGAATAAGGAACGGAAACCTTGATATTATCTGCGGCAGACGTGTTAGTGACGCCGACGAATCGCTGTAACAGCGTACACAATAACAAATATACATTGACGTTCCGGTAAAATACGCACGACGCATATAACAATCGTTTATCCGCATAAATGTTGTATGTTGCATATTGCTTTATAAAACGCACACTCAATTATTCACAAGATAAGCCGAAACCGCTTGCGACGCAAGCGGTTTCTTCAATCTTATAATGTTTTGTGCATTATGCAAATTTTACTTTCAACAGCAGGTTACTACAGCTTCGGGTTCGCTTTGCGCAATCAGCATCACTTTTATATAACCTCTTTTGCAAGCTTTTTATTTTTCCCTGATATGCCGCTTAAAATATGCCGTTTAAAAATGTGATAAAATTTTTAAAGCCAATATCCGCATATGCGATAAACCAGCTGCCGTTTATCTTAACGCATACAGCGTTATATGACCACTCTAAATTCGAATAATTCATATTAAAAGTTACGTCGGCAAAGGCTTCAATGTCGTAATCGTCTTCGTCAAAACCATATTCATAGGCATATTCATCGAAATAATCACTAAAGCCCGATTCTGATTTATGTACGGTTTTTACCGTCTTTATGTCGGAAAAGCTGACTAATTTAATATACTCGACATTGTCGGAATAATTATTGCTCTCTTTCATATTCTTTTCCATCGCGTCGGCTATTTTGCTTCTCTTCGCATCGGAGGGCAAATCGAATTCCTGCGCTAGTTCGGCGAGTACAAAGTCGGACATAACCGCTGTCATGGCATCATAATCAAGATCTTTCACGGCATCAAGAAACGATTGGACCGCGTCCGCCGGGGACGAAGCGCCGGTGCCGCCGCCTAAAGTAAATATCAGAATAAGCGCAACGGCAACAACCACAGCAAGCGACGCAATGACACCCACCGCAAGACCGGTTTTCTTTTTCGGTTTACCATAAACGGGAGGAGGATAACCGTAACCGGGCATGGGTTGTTGATATTGCGCTTGGGGCGGTTGGTATTGCGTTTGAGACGGCTGATATTGTAAAGGCTGGGGCTGTGGCTGGGGTTGTGGTTGTTGAAGCGGCGGTTGCTGAGGCTGCTGAGGCTGTTGAGGCTGTTTCGTCTGTTGAGATTGCTGTGGGGCATTGTTTCCGCCGATTTTTACTCCGCAGTTACTGCAGAACACAGTACCGTCGGAAAGCTTGGTACCGCAATTAGGGCAAAACATAATACACTCTCCTCTTTATAATTAATGTCTGCTGAACAAACCGTATAACGGTTTGTTCATGCGGCGTATGCCGCATGAATTCATAAAAACTTCAGTTTTTATGAATTTACAGCATTTCTTGATGTCTCACTGAATCCGGGGTATTTATTATACCGGATTCAAGTGCAAGGTTTTTACGTAATTTAATGTTAAAACCTTGCACTTGAATAA
>JAQVQF010000211.1:2304-3459 GCA_028701715.1 Eubacteriales bacterium
CCGCATCGCGGCTTGGCTTTTGATTTATTCAGCGGACATTAAATATATACAAAAAATGCAAATGACTGTTTATTGCAGATAACGCGGCAACGCTTTATTTAATTCTGGTAAGCGTCCACTACCTTGTCAATGGCTGTCTGTACGCTGTCCCTAATGCTATCAAGAGTAGATATAAGGGTGTCGGCTTTTGCAGTGCCGAAAATACCGCTTAATCCGGAAAAGCCATAAACAATGGCCGTATCATACACTATGCCGCCGAATATTATGTCAAGCATTTTTTCGTCGTCTTCGGTATTCATATCCTTGCCTTTGAGTACGGAGGTATAATAAGCGTTGGATATATAGTTTTTACCGCCCACCGCGAGAAGCTCAATCATGTACGCGCAGTATTCGGGGTCCGGTGAAGTAAAAGGTATACAGATGCCGTAAGCCATATTGGCGGCGCACTTGGAATAATAATTATCCTGTTCTTCGTTGAACTTAGGACCCGGCACCACGCCGAATTTCACATCATACGGTCTGAATTTTTTTATGGCGGAAAAAGCGAACGCCGTAAACAGAGACTGGTCGGTACCGAACATTCTTACCGTGGTATTCCATTTATCCGTCTGATCAGAAAAATCGTCAACGGTGATACGCCATGTGCCTTTTTCGTTCAAATAAGTAAGAACCGTCTGAGCGACCGTGACCGATCTGGTGGTTTCCCCGATAGATATCTGGGGAATATCCTCTGCGTTTTTGGAACAAAGAGTTTCACCCGAGCTGTAATAAAGGCTGATATCGCCGCCTATACAGCCCCAGTTGTCGTTTTCGTCCATTTTTTCGTCGCTGTCGCCCTGATTGGTAGCGGTCTTACACATTGTATAAAAGGTATCGAGCGTCCATTTGCCTTCTTCCACAAGCTCATACATATTTACATTCGGATAATATATTTCCATAAGCTTTGTGTTAAAAGCGATACCGCTGGATACTATCTTCTGCATAAAAGAAATATCGCCTGTGGTAAAATAAACTTTTCCGTTTATTGACAGCGAATCGGTGGCGTTTTGATCCCACCAGGGGGCTTCGAGATCAATGTATTCGGAAAATTCGCACAGATCGTGTAAATATCCTTCCTGAGCCAAAGCGGCGCAGGCCGCCATAAAGGGCATGGCT
>JAQVQF010000040.1 GCA_028701715.1 Eubacteriales bacterium
GGAAGAAGAGCAGGGCTGCTTTGTAAAGCTTATTTCGGTTTCGGGCGTCGGTCCGAAAGCGGCGGTATCCATTCTTTCGGTATTTTCACCGGAAAAGCTGGCTTTCGCGGTTTCGACAGGCGACGCAAAGGCCATATCAAAGGCCAACGGAGTCGGGTTGAAAACCGCGCAGAAGGTGATTATCGAGCTTAAGGGCAAGCTCGACCTTGAGGAAGGCGGGGAGGATTTACCCGCAGGCGGAATAACCGACGCCGTAAACGCGCTGACGGTGCTCGGCTATACCAAGGCGGAAGCAATGACGGCCCTTAAGGGTATTAACCCGAGCATGCCGCTTGAGGAAATCATAACCGCGGCGTTCAAGAAGCTTAACAGGTTTTATTAAGCGATTGTAAAACTACGGTTTTACAATCGTGAATCACCACGGGTGGGTTTCGCGCGTTTATCACCGTCGAAAAAGCTTCGCTTTTCCTCCTCCTTTCTACGCGCGGACGCGCTTTGTAGCGTCCCGTGACGCTCAAAACGCGTCAAAAGGAGTTTTTTCACCGGGGGACCCGGTAAAAAAAACGATTTTATTATAAAAGAACAATTTTTACAATCGTTTTGAACAGGTTTTAAAGAAGGGAAAAAACATGCCGATAAATCAAAGCATTCCGTCGGAGGGCGCCGAATATGATTTTGAATCACGCATAACCGGCGGCGATTATATGCCGGAGGATTCGGATAGCGAAAAAACGCTGCGTCCGAAAACCTTGGACGAATATGTCGGTCAGGAAAAGATAAAGGAAAACCTAAAAATATTCATTGACGCGAGCCGTATACGCGGCGACAATCTGGACCATTGTCTGCTCCACGGTCCTCCGGGATTGGGCAAAACGACCCTTTCCTGCATAATAGCCAATGAGCTGAGAGTAAATTTAAAAATCACCTCCGGTCCGGCAATCGAAAAGCCGGGCGATCTGGCGGCGCTGCTCACCACCCTTGACACCAACGATATTTTATTTATAGATGAAATACACCGCCTCCCGCGAACTGTGGAGGAGGTGCTGTATCCGGCAATGGAGGATTTCGCCCTTGATTTAATGATGGGCAAGGGCCCTTCCGCGAGGTCGATACGCATACCGCTCAAGCATTTTACCCTGATAGGAGCCACCACCCGCGCCGGACAGCTCACCTCGCCGTTGCGCGACAGGTTCGGCATGATGTTCCGGCTTGAGCTGTACAGCAACGACGAGCTTGCGAGGATAGTAACCCGTTCGTCGAAAATACTCGACACCCCGATTACCGACGAGGGCGCCGGAGAGATCGCCTGCCGTTCCCGCGGAACACCGCGTATAGCAAACCGTTTTTTAAAGCGCATACGCGATTTTGCCACCGTGCTCGGCGACGGTACGATCACAAAAGAGATAGCCGATAATGCGCTTCGATCGCTCGATGTCGACGCATTGGGTCTTGACGCGATAGACAGGCGTATGCTCGAAGCCATCATAATTCACTTCTGCGGCGGTCCCGTGGGACTGGAAACGCTCGCCGCGGTTATAGGTGAGGAATCCGTAACGCTTGAGGATGTATACGAGCCTTATCTTATGCAGCTCGGCTTCTTAAACAGAACTCCGAGAGGCAGAATGGCGACATCCTCGGCATATAAACATTTGGGATTGAAAATGCCGGAAACACGCGCTTTTCAGGAAAAGCAAATAAGCTTTTAATTAAAGGAAGATATATGTTTACAGCAGATAACTGGAAGGATTACGAGCTTATCGACGCGTCGGACGGCGAAAGGCTGGAAAGATGGAATGAATATATCCTCATACGGCCGGATCCGCAGATAATATGGTCGGGCGAAAGGAAGAACCCTCTCTGGAGCAAGGCCGACGGTATATACCGCCGATCGCATGACGGAGGCGGAGAATGGATCAAAAAGGACATTCCCGACGAATGGACGGTGCGATACCGGGATATGGAGTTTATCCTGTCGCCCATGGGCTTCAAGCACACCGGGCTTTTCCCCGAACAGGCCGCCAACTGGGACTATATGCAGTCGGTAATAAAAAACAGCGACAGGAAGATAAAGGTTCTAAACCTTTTCGCCTATACCGGAGCTGCGAGCGTCGCCGCCGCCAAGGCGGGAGCGTTTGTCTGTCATGTGGACGCCTCCAAAGGTATGACGGCAAGAGCGAAGCAGAACGCCGTAAAATCGGGCTGCGGAGAAGATACGATAAGATTTATTGTGGACGACTGTATAAAATTTGTCGAACGCGAGGCGAGAAGGAACAGCTTTTACGACGGTATAATCCTTGACCCGCCCTCCTTCGGCAGAGGACCCAAGGGCGAAAAATGGGTGCTTGAGGAGCATATCGACGAGCTTGTCGGTAAAATCGCCGGAGTGCTTTCGGAAAAGCCGCTGTTTGTCATTTTAAATTCCTACACCGCGGGATTATCCCCCTCGGTCTGCGGCTATATATTGAGCAAAACCGTTTGTCCGCGCTTCGGCGGAAAGGTCGAAAGCGACGAGCTGGGGCTTCCCGTAAAGGAAACCGGACTGTATCTCCCCTGCGGCTCCGCGGCAAGATGGACCTTGACCTTATAAACAAAAAATTGAAAATGGAAAACGGAAAATTACGGGCAACATGATGATGACGGGAATTAACAAAAAATATATACTTTTTATCGTATGCGGAATTGTTTCAACCTGCGTTTCGGCATTAGTGCCTTTAATATATCATCCGTATCTTTCCGCGGTGCCGGCGGCGGTCGCGTGTGCGCTGTTTATACTTGCGGGAGCGGTTTCAAAAGATACGCATATTTCAAAAATAATGTTAATCATTTCCTTTTCGCTATACATGACCTGCCTTCTGGCGTTTACATTGTTCGGGCGTAAAATAAATCTTATTTTCAATGCGGACAATATCGCCGAATGGCTGAAAAGCCATATATACCTGAAGCCGTTTAATAATATAGAATACTACGGCAGCCAACTTTTTACATACCAATGGAAAACAGCTGTTTTCAACTTTTTCGGCAACCTCGCGGCGCTTGCTCCGTTTGCGTTTTTCCTGCCAAAGCTCTATAATAAAGCATACAAACGGAGTGTATTCTTCCTTTTCCTCTTCGGGCTGGTTTCTTTTATCGAAATAATGCAGCTCATCCTCGGGTGCGGTATTTTCGATGTGGACGATTTTATCCTGAATATGTCCGGTTCATGGATTGTATACGAGATATTTTCAAGCGAAAAAATGAAATTGCGCTTTGACAAGCTGCTTGGAACAGGCGTATAAGTTCTTTATATGAAAGGGGTTTAATTATGAAAAACAGCGGCTGCTTATTTCTTGTTCTGGTGTTTATCCTTTCAATTGTTATGCTTTTCTCCTGTGCGGCGGGAATGATGAGCGATTCCGAAAAAGCCGACGATAATTTGGAAAATGATTTGAGCGGAGGGGAGGTTTCCTCACGCAAGCTGGTTAAAAATGCGTCTTTGGATGTGGAAACCAAGGATTTCGATGCCCTGCATGACATGCTGGAGAATACCGTTAAAACGCTTGAGGGTTATGTGGAAAGCAAGCAGATAACGGGCGGCAGCGGTTCTTCCATGAGAAGAGCGACGATTGTGGCTCGTATTCCGGCCGAAAAGCTGGACACCTTTATAGCCGCGGTGAAAGCCGCGGGAAACGTCACGGAGGAGAGCTCCTCCGTAAAGGATGTCACTTTTAACTATATTGATGTTGAAAGCAGATTGAACGCCCTGCGTACGGAAGAAGCCACACTGCTGTCATTGATTGAAAACGCGGAAAGCCTGGATTCCATTCTCACCATACATACGCGTCTTACGGATGTCAGAGCGACGATAGAGTATTATGAATCGCAAATGCGTCAGCTTGACGATTCTGTCGACTACAGCACCGTGAAACTGTATGTTTATGAAGTGGAGCGTATCACGGTTACCGAAAAGACCTCGATATGGACAAGGATTGGCAACAATCTGTCGGACGGCTTTAAAAACGTCTGGCTGTTTTTAAAGGAGCTGTTCGTATTCGTACTGTCTGCGATACCCTATTTATTAATTATCGGTGTATTTGCGGCGCTGGTAACGCTTATCGTTAAATTAGCGGGTAAAAGAAAGATAAAGAATAATTACAAAGGAAACGGCGGCGTTAATGGCGCGGGAAACGGTTCGGCCAACGGTTACGGAGTATATCCGCCGCCTGAAAAATAAACTCATGTTCATTGAAGCAAAAAACCTTGTCTTCAGCTATAAGGAAGACGCTCCACCCGTGATAGACGGCATGGAGCTTAAAATTGAAAAAGGCACCTTTACCGCGATTATCGGACACAACGGCAGCGGCAAATCGACACTTGCCAAGCTGCTGTGCGGACTGCTAATACCCACCGGCGGCAGCGTTACTGTCGACGGAATGCCGACAAACGACGAAAAAATGCAGTACGATATACGCAAAAAATGCGGCATGGTGTTCCAGAACCCCGACAACCAGATAGTGGCGTCGGTGGTTGAGGAGGATGTCGCCTTCGCTCCCGAAAACTTGGGGGTACCTCCGGCGGAAATAAGGCACCGCGTAAACAGCGTGCTTAAGGCGGTGGGTATGGAGGAATACGCGAAGCATTCGACCTATAAGCTGTCGGGCGGGCAGAAGCAACGTGTCGCCATTGCGGGTATACTTGCCATGGAACCGGAATGTATTTTTTTTGACGAGGCAACAGCCATGCTCGATCCCGCGGGTCAACGGGATATTATTGCGTCAATGAAAATGTTAAACCGCGAAAAGGCCATGACCGTAGTCGCCATCACCCATCATATGAACGAAGCGGTCGAGGCAGATAGGGTAATAGTACTAAATCACGGTAAAATTTATGCCGACGGAACGCCGCTTCAGGTGTTTTCGGATGTGGAAAACATTCTGCGCGCAAAGCTCAGCGTGCCGCAGGTGACCGAGCTGTTTTATATGCTGGAAAACAACGGCTGTCGGTGCGGTACCGATGTGCTGCACACCATGGAAGCCGCGGAGAGGATAGAGAAGCTGTTCAAATGACTGATAAAGCGATTACCCTCGAAAATGTCACGGTAAAATACGGCATTGGCACGCCCTTTGAAAAAACCGCTCTCGACAACATAAGCATAGCTTTCCCAAAGGGTAAAATAACGGGAATTATAGGCCATACCGGAAGCGGCAAATCCACGCTCGCCATACTCCTGAACGGGCTGCTGAAGCCGAGCGAGGGCGTGATAAGGCTTGAGAACGAGGACATACACAAAGACAAGGAATTTACAAATAAAATAAGATTCCGCGTGGGACTGGTTTTTCAGTATCCTGAATATCAGCTCTTCGAGGAAACCGTCGCACGCGATATAGGCTTCGGTCCGCGCAACATGGGGCTTACAGAGGCGGAGATCGCAGCGAGAACGGCAAAGGCCGCGAAATTCTGCGGGCTTGACGACGATACGTTAAAGGCGTCGCCCTTTGAGATTTCCGGCGGGCAGAAGCGAAGAGCGGCGATAGCCGGAGTGATAGCCATGGAACCGGAGGTGCTCGTCCTCGACGAACCCGCCGCGGGGCTTGATCCGGCCGGTAAAGAAGAAATTTTGGGCGGACTTACGCTATATAAGGAAAAAACCGGCTCGACGCTTATTTTAATCAGCCACAGTATGGAGGATATAGCGCGATATTCCGATTATATCCTTGTCCTTAAAGAAGGAAAGATGTTTGATTTCGGTACGGTGGAGGAAATATTTTCCTCCGCGGACAAGCTGTTTCAGGCTTCTCTCGACGTACCGCAGATAACCAAGCTGTTCATAGAGCTTAAAAAACGCAGCATAACATGCAGATCTGATATATATACCGTGGGTTACGGCGCGAAGGTGCTGATTTCGGAACTGAAAAACAAGGAACGCTAAATGATAAAGGACATCACCATAGGTCAGTTTTTTCCGGGAGATACCCTGCTTCACAGGACTGACCCCAGATTTAAAATAATAATACTTATTACTTTTCTTACTTCGGTGCTTGCCGCCAAATCCACGGTGGCTTTTATGGCGGTGCTCTGCTCCACGCTTATACTGCTTGTGCTGTCGGAGATAAATTTAAGGATACTGCTTAAATCCGTTAAACCCTTGCTGTTTATACTGATATTTACGGCGGTGATAAACCTTTTCTTTGTCAAGGGCGAAAGCATGCTGTTACACTGGCATTTTATAAAGATTTATAAAGAAGGTATCGTCAACGCGGTGATGATGGTTCTCCGTCTCGTTTGCCTTGTTGTGGGAACATCCGTGCTTCTGTCCTATACCACCTCCCCCCTTGATATGACAGACGGGCTTGAAAGAGTGCTCTCGCCGCTCAAGTATATAAAGGTGCCGGTGCATGAATTTTCCATGATGATGACCATTGCCCTGAGATTTATACCCACGCTGGTGGAGGAGACCGACAAGATAATATCCGCTCAAAAGGCAAGAGGGGTTTCCTTTGATACCGGAGGACTGTTAAAACGCGTGAGGGCTCTTATACCTATATTAATACCATTGTTTTATTCCGCAATCCGCAGAGCTTACGAGCTTGCCGAGGCAATGGAATGCCGGCTTTATCGCGGGGGTGAGGGCAGAACAAGGATGAAGGTGCCGCATGTTAAGGGGAGCGATTATATTTTCCTGTTCGTTATGCTTGCGGTATGCGTCGGAATATTTTTATTGAATTCCTACGAGGTTCCGTTCATATGATAACCGCGCTTGTTATTTCT
The DNA here is from genome assembly GCA_028701715.1 of Eubacteriales bacterium. Classification (GTDB taxonomy): domain Bacteria; phylum Bacillota; class Clostridia; order Oscillospirales; family CAG-382; genus UBA1206. The sequence continues at coordinate 6,745 of JAQVQF010000040.1, forward strand.
TACAAAGGCACGGGCTATTGCGGCTGGCAGGTGCAAGCGCAGAGTCCCAGGCCTTCCGTGCAAAAAACGCTCCAGACTGCGATTGAAACGGTTATAGGCTGCGGGATTAAGCTTTCCGGCTGCAGCCGCACGGATTCGGGCGTACACGCCAACGAATATTATTGTCATCTTGACAGATATGTTGAAATCGACTGCGACAGGCTGCCGCTTGCCATAAACAAGTATCTGCCCGACGACATATGCGTAAAGCGCGCTTTTACGGCGGAAGATTCTTTTCATTCACGTTATTTCGCAAAGGGAAAGGAATATATGTACCTTGTCTGGAATTCCCGGCTGAAGAATGTTTTTTATACGGATACCGCTTATATGTACCCCAAGCGCATTGACGTTGATGTTATAAACGCATTCGGAAAGGGCTTTGAAGGGACACATGATTTTACGTCGTTTATGTCGGCCCACAGCAAGATAAAGGACACCGTCAGGACGGTATGGTATTTCAGGGCGGAAAGGGACGGCGACTTTGTAAGATTTTATACCGCGGCTGACGGCTTTTTGTACAATATGGTGCGAATAATGGTGGGTAGTGCGTTAGAAATCTGTTCCGGAAGGATAACTTTACCGATAGAGGAAATAATAGAAAGAAAAAGCAGGCAGGCCGCCGGTAAAACCATGCCCGCTCAAGGACTGTATCTTAATAAAGTAATTTATTGATCATAACATTCGATCGGAATTTTTGGGGTAAACGAATTGGGAGCTTTTACAATATTTACAACTAAAAAGCACAAATCAAAGCCGCAGCGTGAGACCGCCTCGTCTTATTACGAATCATGCGCCAGGCAAGTGGGTTATATAAAATATATTGTGCTTTTTATGCTCGTGGTATTTGTGGTTTTCGGCTTTACCTTTTTCGGCAGCACGCTTTCAATGGACAATTTCCGGTATATGCTAAAATTTATGTCTGTCGATGTCGACAGTATCATTCAGGACGGCTCGTTTATAGAATTTGACACCGAGCAGAACGCGACCGCTTTGATAACCAACGGAAATTTGGCGATAGTGGATACCAACGGTGTCCAGATATTCGACATGACCGGAGAACGCTATCTCAAGGATACCGAATATTACAGCGATCCCATTTGCGTCGTCAACGGAAGCGGGCTTATAGTGTGTGACCGTAAGGGCTATAAGCTTAACATTTACTCGGTATATACCAAGGTTTATTCCGATACGTTCACCTATCCCGTACTCGATTTATGCGCATCGCCTTCGGGAAACTACGCGGTGCTTACGGCGGCAAAGGGCTATCGTTCCGGCATTGAAGTTTACGACAACAATTTCAGGTTGATTTATTACTACTATTTCGCCGACAGGTACGCAAGCGGTATCGGGCTTTCGGCGGACGGCGGAAAAGCCGCCATATGCACGCTTGACAACACCTCGGACGGCTCCTTCCTCGGGGGGATGCACATATTCAACGTCACCGACGCAAGCGATATCGTATTTTTCGAATACCATGACGAAATACCCTGGAAGGTATGGTTCAGAAGCAACGGTTCCTATCTTCTCCTTACAAATAAAGCGGTAAGAATATATTCGAATGCAAACGAGCTTTTGTCGACGATAGAGTTCGGCGATCTGAGTCCCAAAGGCTATACCTTCACCGACGACTATATCGCGCTTTCCCTGTCCGAGGCAAGCCTTTCCAACGCAACAACGATAAAGTTTTACGCCGCGGACGGAAGCTATGTCGGTGAAATATCGTATCACAATAATGTTTCTTCAATGGAAATAGCGAACGGATATGCATATATTTACAGTGTCGGGACGCTTTACACCGTAAGGATTTCAAGCATGGAAACGGTTTTTCATGAGGATATCGGGCTTACATTTATCACGGCATTGTACGACAAAGAGGAAAAACGCATTATTTTCCTGCATAAAAACAAAGCGGTGTTTTACGGCAACGATACATATATAACAACAAATAAAACGGAGGTAACTGATAATGAGCGCAGTTCTTGATATCGCCATAGCTGTTATTATAGGTTTATCGGTTTTTTTCGGAGCAAGGAACGGTTTTGTTAAAACCGCTATAAGTATCGGAAGCGTTATTATTGCCATTATTGTGGTGGTAATTTTCGCGCCGAAGCTTCAGGGGGTATTTTTAGAATCCTCCGCGGCAGACAGCGTGAGAGAAGAAATAAACGAAAAGCTCGCAAACATGGTTTCGTCTTCCGACGAAAATTATGACCCCGACGAGGTGAAGGAAAGATCCGAATTCAAAAAGCTCCTTGAAATTGTCGGTATTGACAGCGACGAATTCGAAGCAAAATGGGATTCATGGAAACAGAATCAAACCGACGAGCTGCGTGACGATATGGTGAATTATATATCCGAACCCCTGGTAAAAGCGATCGCCATGCTCCTGGCGTTCATTATACTGTTTTTCGGCTCGATAATCGTTCTCAAGCTTGTTGCGATTTTGCTCGATAAGATTTGTGTTTTACCTGTGCTAAAGCAGGCCAATACGTTGCTTGGAATTCTGCTGGGCGTTATTCTTGCATTGGTAAAAGTGAGTATATTCGTATATATCGTAAATCTTTTGCTGCCTTATTTCCAGGCAAAGGATTTACCGCTGCTGTCACGCATTGATCCGTCCTCCACTATACTGTTTAGATGGTTTGAAAAGATCGATATAATATCATGGTTGCTGTAAAATAAAAAATACTGAATATGTCCGGAAAGATCAGACGCGGCACTGTGGAAGGCTTATACGGACGTGAGAGGCATATAAATAAGATGAGGATTTTTGAAAAGAAGCAAATACCGAATTTGCTTTCGATATTGCGGTTTCTGATGATACCCTGTTTCGCATTGGTTTTTTTCAGCTCGTTTCCGTATCATCGGGTTTACGCCCTGGGAATATTCGTTCTGGCGGGAATCACCGACGTTATTGACGGATATATCGCCCGCAAACACAACTGGATTACGGAATTCGGCAAAATGATGGATCCGCTGGCCGACAAGCTTATGCAGGCGACGGCATTTGTCTGTATCGCGGTAAAGACCAGAATAGGCATTTTCCTTGCGGCTTTGATATGCGTCAAGGATATTCTAATGCTTGCGGGCGGAATAATGCTCGCAAAAAAAGGCGCCAAGGATCTTGTGGTTTCAAAATGGTACGGCAAGCTTTCCACCTGTATACTTGCGGTAACGTTAGGCGTGCTCATACTTTCCTATGAGAACGAAAAGCTTGCGATAATAATGGCGGTAATATCCGCCGGGGCGATGCTTTTCGCCCTGTTAATGTACTTAATACTTGTTTATTTAAAATTTTTAATAAAAACGGACATATCCGCGGATAAAACGTCCGAACAGTAAATTTTCGGACTTCCCTGCGTTTAAACGCATCGTATTTTTTGCAACTCCGCAGAAAGGCATGGTTATAAGATGATTAGAAAGCTTTGCGACCGCTGTCACCAAAGGGTCGCCGTGATATATGTCACACGCAAAAACGGCAACGAGGTAAAGAACGAAGGTCTTTGCCTTCAATGTGCCAAGGAGGTCGGTATAAGACCCGAAAATGACATACTTAAAAAAATGGGCATTACGGAGGAGGATTTCGCTCATATGGCTGAGGAGCTTAACGAAATGCTCCCCGAAATAGTAAGCGGCGACACCGACGGCGACGATGAGGGCAGGGCTCCGGCGCTTGATCTTTCCGCCATATTCGGCAACAAAGACAATCCAATAATAAAGCGCGGCGACACGGAAGGTCAGTCGCAGCAGAAATCGGCCGCAAAAGCACCCAAATCAAAATTTCTCGACGGTTTTTGCATAAATCTCACCCAGCGCGCCCGCGACGGCAAGCTTGACGGAATAATCGGACGCAATCCGGAACTGACACGCGTCATGCAGATACTATGCCGCCGCCAGAAGAACAATCCCTGTCTTATAGGCGAGGCGGGCGTTGGAAAAACCGCCATAGCCGAGCTTCTTGCCCAGAAAATAGCCGCCGGCAGCGTTCCGTATAAGCTGAAGGACAAAGAGGTTTATCTGGTCGATATGACCGCCATCGTAGCCGGAACCCAGTTTAGGGGACAGTTTGAAAACCGTATGAAGGGCCTTATAGACGATGTAAAGAGGCTTGGGAATATAATTCTCGTAATTGATGAGATCCATTCCATCGTCGGCGCAGGTTCGGCCGAGGGCAGCTTAAATGCCGCCAATATTTTAAAGCCTGCGTTATCCCGCGGGGAAATACAGCTGATAGGCGCCACCACGCTCAACGAATACAGAAAATATATTGAAAATGACGCTGCGCTCGAACGCCGCTTCCAGCCCGTTATGGTGAACGAACCTTCCGTTGAGGACACCGAAACGATATTGCGCGGGATAAAAAAATATTACGAGGATTACCACGGCATACGCATAAGCGATACGATAGTGCGCGAAATCGTCCGTCTTTCCGAACGTTATATTAACGACAGATATCTTCCCGACAAGGCGATAGATCTTTTGGACGAGGCTTCTTCTCGCCTTGCGATGAATTCGCCGGTGGTAAACGAAATAGAGTCCGTATCCGCCGAAATGAAGGGGCTTACAGCCGCCATGGAGGCCGCCGAAAGCAAAGAGATAAAAACGGAAGAGGATTATAAAACTATCGCCGATTATAAGACAAGGCTTATCAAATGCGGGGAAAGGTTCGACACGCTTTCCGACGCCCGCGACAAGCTTTATCTGACCACGGAGGATCTTGCCAAGGTTATCGAAGTCTGGACCGGTATACCCGCATCGAATATCACGGAAAACGAGTTCGCCAAAATAGACCGAATGGAGCTTGAAATAAAAAAGCGTATTATCGGTCAGGATACGGCGGTATCGCGGCTCGCAAAAGCCATAAAACGCAGCAGAGCGGGCATAAGCTATAAAAGAAAACCAGTTTCGTTTATATTCGCCGGAAGTACGGGCGTAGGTAAAACGGAGCTTGTCAAGGTGTTGGCGGGCTATTTGTTCGATTCGCCCGAAACGCTTATCCGTCTTGACATGAGCGAATTTATGGAAAAATTTTCGGTTTCACGCATAATAGGCTCGCCGCCGGGATATGTGGGCTATGACGAGGCGGGACAGCTGACAGAAAAAATACGCCGCAAGCCATACAGCGTGGTGCTGTTCGATGAAATAGAAAAAGCGCATCCGGATGTGCTGAATATACTTTTGCAGATACTCGACGACGGTCGTATAACCGACGCTCACGGCAAGGTATGCAGCTTTGAAAACGCCGTTATCGTCATGACCACCAACGCCGGAAGCAAGGATGTCTCCTCCTCCGCGGGTTTTTCGGTCACCATGCGTTCCAACGATGAGGAAAAGGTTAAAAAGGCGCTGGAGGATTTTCTGCGACCCGAATTCCTAAACCGCGTGGACGATATTATAGTATTCAACAGACTGGATCGCGAAAGCTTTGTCGAGATAACCATGATAATGTTAAAAGACCTTGCCGGGGTGCTGTTCGACAAGGGGATAAAGCTTACCTACACCCGCGCGGAAGCCGAACTTATAGCGGCGAAAGGATACAGCGAAAAATACGGCGCGCGTAATCTTCGCCGTATTATACAGACTGATATAGAAGATGTCGCCGCCGCGAAAATTATCGACAGCTACAGCAATCCCGTAATTGAAATTATACTCGGCAAGCCGGATGAGGGCTCGCCGTATGCCGTAAGCTGTACTTTTGTCCATTAAAATAAAAGAAGTGGTTATTAACAATGCCGGATAACGAAACAAGGTCTTCGGAATATCCAAAAATAAATACCTTTACAACGGCATCGGCACGCCGCCTTTCGGATGAATCGCTTTCTTTTCCGGAAATGTACCCTCATGAGGTGGCTTCATATTTCGATTCGGATATAACAAACGGACTTTCCGTAAAGCAGGTTAAAAGGCACAGGAGCAAATTCGGCGACAATACCGTCGCCGGCGCCGTACCCATAGGTTTTATGGTTTCGTTAAAGCGTCAATTGAAAAATCTGGTGCCGGTGTTTTTATTTTTCGCATCGTTGATGTTCCATATATTTCGCGGCGGCGCGGAATTTCTCGCAATGGCGGCGGGAATTGCGGTTACAGCTCTCGTAAATGCCGTGCTGGAGCACAAAGCGGGGAAAATTTTTACCGCCGTGCAGAAAATTTCGTCTCCTCGTACCACCGTGATACGCGAAGGCAAAGCCTTTGTGACCGACAGCCGCGGACTTGTTCCCGGTGATATAATCGTACTCGAAAGCGACAATATAGTACCCGCCGACGCAAGAATTATCGAATGCTCTTCCTTTACCGTGCTGGAAACGCCCGTGAGCGGCAGAAAAAACGCCGCTCTAAAGGATGCGAGGTTTCTTGCTCCCTCCAAGGACGTAAAGGTATATGAAAATATGGTTTACGCCGGAACCATCGTAACCGGCGGTAACGCAACCGCCGTGGTCTGTGTCACAGGCAGGAACGTAATGCTCAACCGAGAGGTAAAAAGGGGAGCTGCGGCAAATCCGCAGTCGGCATATTTGCCGGCTTATCTGAAAACCGTGTTGAAAACGGGAAGATTCATGGGTATAGCCGCGGTGAGCGCGGAATTGTTGCTGCTCGCCGCGGGTATAATAAGCGGCGCGAACCTGACCGATACTTTTATCGTTTCGCTTTCTGTCAGCACCGTCGCGCTCAGCGACACGGTGTTCGCCCTTTCCGCCGCGTCAATGGCAAACAGTATCGACGACGCCATGAAAAGGGGAGGAGTTTTTCGAAATCTCGATTCCTTTGAACGCATATCCGACCTGGACACCATAATGTGCGGTAAAGCCACCGCATTTCCGCCGAAAGCCATAACCTTGGAAAGCTTTTACGATTGCAGCGGAATGACGGAATACAACCGTCAAAGCAAGGCGCGGGCGAAGGATATAATTAAGTGTATGCTGCTTTGTTCTTCGATTAAGGAAAAGCTTAAGGAACCGAAAACTAAAAAGAAAAAAACAAGAGAAGAAATATACGAAGGCAGCGCATATACATTGGCGCTGCTCAAAGCGGCAAACGAAGCGGGATATACGCTTGAGGAAGCGAGACGGGACTTTTACAGGATCGAAACCGAGCACGACAGCT
>JAQVQF010000041.1 GCA_028701715.1 Eubacteriales bacterium
AGTAATCCGCATTGCCTGGATGAAGGGCGCTCTTGACACGCCTGCGCAGAATCAATGCTCGGCTATCGAAGGATATCTGAACGCCGCTATCGAAGGTTCCGGTTTCGGCGCCATAACTCTTGAACCTTACGGAAGCCTTAACGACCGTTACGGCGACGTAGGTACCCGCGGCGATTACGCAATCGGTTACGGAGCATGGGGCGGCGCGGCCTTCTATCCGTTCCGCAATCTCCAGGTTTACTGTGACAACGGCCAATATTCCCTCCATGAGGGCAGATGCTGGGATCCTTCCACCGAAACCTATACCATGACGGTTGACGGCGAAGAAGTGACTATGACCTGGAAAGAATGGTCCGGCGCGCTTATCGGAGTCGGTCAGTTTGCCGAAGCCGACAACCAGATAAAGCTGGAAATCACCGCCGAGCTTGAAAGAGCATATCTTGAAAAATATTACAGGATTCCGCTTTCCAACTCCACCAATTGTTTCATAATGGGCTTCCAGGCCGATTATTACACCGATGTGTACAATATTATGTACGATTTCGGCGGATTCAGACTTATGAAGTATAATTACACGGATGCCGAATGGGCCAAATATGTAGATACTCAAAACGGAGCTCTTAAGTACGAGTAATTCGATATAGCTCACTTACATGATATAAGCAGGGGGGCGCCGCTCCCCTGCTTATACCCGTATTTGTGGTGAAATCTCCGACATAAGAGCATACACATTCTTCCGTCCGATTGATCTATGCGTATGCTTTTCTGTCGAAGATAAACGCTGACTAAACGCATAACCTACTCTTGTTCCAAATAAAAGGAGAAACAAATAAAATGGGAAAGTACGTAATCAAAAGAGTACTCCTGATGTTTTTTACACTGTTCATTATTATGACCGTGTGTTTTATGCTCATAAGGATTTTACCCAGAGAGCTGCCGACAGATAAAGTGCAGGCGTCTGCGATCGCTTCCCGCTGGGAAGCGCTCGGATATAACAAGCCCCTTCTTGTCCAATTCGGTATTTATATTAAAAACATATTTTTACATTGGGATTTCGGAACTTCTTGGAAAATTGCCTTCCGTCAACCCGCCTGGGATGTACTGACAGGAAGACTTCTGCCCACAATTCTTGTTAATCTGTACTCTTTGATTTTATCCATTCCGGTGGGAATCGGACTGGGCGTATTTGCCGCAATTAAAAAAAATAAATGGCAGGACTCACTTATCAGCACCATGATTATGGTGTTTGTTTCTGTGCCCAGCTACGTTTACGCTTTTCTTGTGCAATTTATATTCTACTTTAAGCTCGGATGGCTGCCCCCTCTTGTATATTCGTTGGCAGACGGAGGCGGTTCCTGGCTGACATGGAAGATGTTCGTGAGCATGATTTTACCCGTGCTGGCGTTATCGTTCGGAGAAATAGCCGGGCTCTGCCGTTTTACACGCGCCGAGCTAACCGAAACCTTAACTTCGGACTATATGCTCCTTGCGCGTACAAAGGGTCTTACCCGCGCTCAGGCGACCACGCGTCACGCTTTAAGAAACGCCATGGTACCGATCCTCCCCATGATAATTTCGAGCTTTATCGGGATTTTAGGCGGCTCCATGATTATTGAAAGGATTTTTTCAATACCCGGTGTCGGACAGCTCTATATACAGTCAATTAATCTTTTGGACTACGACGTGTTTATGATGGACTGTGTGTTTTATACCTTCGTCAGCCTTCTTGCCGGAATTGCCGTAGATATAAGCTATGGATTTATCGATCCGAGAATCAGAATGGGGGAAAAATAATATGTCGATAAAAAAAGATATAAGTTTACTCCCTTCTGAGAAATTTAAATTCGTTCAGGAAGGAACAAAGCTTTCCGACAAAAAATTCGACAATAAACCGGTTGGCTATTTTAAGGACGCATGGAGACGCTTCCGTAAAAATAAAGCCAGCGTTGTCGCCATGTGTATAATAATATTTATTGTTCTTTTCGCGTTTCTCACCCCGCTTTTGAATACCAATTATGATTCCACTTTTAAGGATATATATTATCAGAAAAAAGCGCCGAGAAATCTTTTCCTGTCGCAGTTCGGTATTTGCGACGGCGGCACAAACCGCAGCTTTTCAGAATCGGGGCTTATAAAAACCATTGCTGTCGGCATTGCGGCCGAGGATAAGCAAAGCAACGGCGATTTAACGATCGCCCAGGGGCTAAAGAGCAAATACCAGCCGATTTTAAATTTAAGCGAGCCGGTTTCCTACATTGACGGAGCAAAAAACGAAAAGCTCTCTTATCCGGGACGAGTCGAGGTCTATTATGAAATCGGATTTATATATAAAAGCGTAGAACAGGAAGAATATAAAAGAATAGTCGAATGGCAGGAAAAGACCGGTTTGCAGGTTTTGTATCCCTTAATAGAGGAAAACGAATTTTATCCCGATACGACGGACGCAAACTATTGGTATAAAGCAGTAAAGTATAAAGATCAAGGAGTTATGCCCGTTTCAACTGCCGACGGCTTAATAAAACGCATTTCTTACAGCGAAAACATGAAGCTGGAAGATAATTATATGCGCGATAACGACGGCAACGCCGTATTTTATCAATACACCGGCGGCGGAAACATTAACACCGCTCAGTATAAAGTGCGAATCCTGTATTATAATTATTATATTTATCAAAATGGCTTTGAGCCCGAGTATATTTTCGGAACCGACAGCGTAGGCTTCGACCTTTCTCTGCGCTTAGCCGGAGGCATAAAGCTTTCGCTTCTGATCGCGGTGTGTGTGTCGATTATTAACTTTATTATCGGCGCCATTTACGGTGCGATAGAGGGTTATTACGGCGGCGTTGTAGACATTACGCTTGAGCGTGTTTCGGACATCCTTGCCGGTGTGCCGTTTATTGTAGTGGCAACGCTTTTCCAGATTCATTTGGCGGCAAAGGTCGGAGCCGTGCCGAGTCTATTGTTTGCCTTCGTTCTGACAGGGTGGATCGGTACCGCTTCGCGCGTGCGAACCCAATTCTACCGTTTTAAAAATCAGGAATATGTTATGGCGGCGCGGACTCTCGGCGCCAGGGACCGCAGAATTATTTGGAAGCATATCTTCCCCAATTCGCTCGGAACCATAATAACCTCCAGCGCCTTGGTTATCCCCGGTGTTATCGGAGCCGAAAGCATGCTGTCCTATCTCGGAATCGTAAAGCTGGGCGGTACCAACGCCACCTCGCTCGGCACCTTACTTTCTGACGCGAGCAGTATATGGACAAATTTCCCTCATCTTATGGTTTTCCCGGCAATCACCATTTCACTGCTTATGATTTGCTTTAACCTGTTCGGCAACGGTCTGCGTGATGCATTCAATCCGTCGCTCAGAGGCGTGGAGGATTAAATATGGATAAAATTCTTGAAGCGAAAAATCTGAAAATATCATTCCGCACTTCCAACGGCGCGGTAAAAGCCGTCAGAGATATTTCCTTTGATTTAGAGCGCGGAAAAACCTTTGCCATTGTCGGTGAATCCGGCTCGGGTAAGTCGGTAACCTCAAGAGCGGTTATCGGTATTCTCGCCGGTAACGCCATTATCGAAGGCGGCGAGATTCTATATGACGGCAAAGATCTCTTGAAAATTGAAGAAGACGAAATGCATAAAATACGCGGAGATAAAATATCCATGATATTTCAGGACCCGCTTTCGTCTTTGAATCCCATCGTTAAAATCGGTAATCAAATCACCGAAGCGATGATATTGAAAAACAAATCCAACCGCCGTGAAGCGCGTAAAGACTTCAACAAAATGCTTGCGATTTTAAAAAGCAATATGATTGCCGCCGATAAAACGAGCAACGCGGAAAAAATTTCTGATCTTATCAAGGTTTTCGACAAATGCAATATCGTCGCCAATCAATACGAAAATGCTTATAATAACGCTTACACTAAAGCAATTGACCTTTCCTCCGACATTAAGGACGCTCTTTTCAAGCATGAAAAGAAACAAAAAACAGACTTTACCGCTCTGCTCGGCAATTGCGCCGCAAGGCTTAAAAAGATTTCCGATAAATTTCTTACCGTAGGATATAATGACAGGCTTACAGAGCTTTCCGCACAGTGCCATAGGCTGAAAAAATTATCTAAATCGGAGGATTTCGAAAACAAAGCGACGGTTCTCCTGGGAAGCGTCAAAGATTTTTTGGCTGATATGACTTCGGCAGTCAGACCGAGCTTTTTCCAAATAGGTTATTATCTTTTAAAATATCCCGATACTTCCATCGGGGAAAAACCCATTGAGCGGTTGAATGAAGAAGCTTTGATTTATCTTAATAAGAACTTTTTGGATGAATTTCTCAGCTTTGAAAAGCTTGGAGTAATCTATTCCTATAACAGAGCTCTTAAAAAGAAAAAATCGGTTTTGGAACCGCTTCATAAAGCAAAGGAATATTATTCGGGCGATTTTACACACGCGGAAGCCGTGAAATATGCCGAGGATCTTTCCAAGCAGGTCGAAGAATCCATTGACAAGCTTGAAATCATTAAAGATAATGTGGCATATACCTTCCGTACCGGCTTGCTTACGGCTATAAACAGGTATTTTACCTGTAAAAAGCGCAACCCCAAGGAAGAGCGCCGTTTTGCGAAACAAACGGCAAAGCATGATAAATCGCTTGCCGCCGGAAAAAAAGTCGACTGGAAGGTTATCCCCAAGTCGGTTTATGATTTAGACGATCTAAAAGAGGATATTGTTTCGGTTGTAAACCGTCTCATTAAAAAGTACGACCGTTATATCGCAGAATCAACTGATATAGACTTTGATGCGCGCTCTCTTGCCCTTATAGAATATTTTAAGGAAAAAGCCTCTCAGGTTGTATACCGCGTCACAAAGAATATGGCAAAAGAGATGGCCATTAAGCTTATGGAGGAGGTCGGAATACACGAGCCGCGCAGACGCTTTTATCAATATCCCTTTGAATTTTCCGGCGGTATGAGACAGAGAATTGTTATAGCAATAGCCTTGGTCGCAAACCCCGATATACTCATCTGTGACGAGCCCACAACCGCGCTTGACGTGACCATTCAGGCACAAATTCTCGAGCTCATCAACAAGCTGAAAAGGGAAAGGAATCTGACCGTAATATTTATCACCCACGACCTCGGCGTTGTCGCCAATATGGCGGACACCATTGCGGTTATGTATGCGGGCAAGATCGTTGAATACGGTACCGCCGATGATATTTTCTATAATCCCCGTCATCCCTATACCTGGGCGCTGCTCTCCTCCATGCCGGAATTGGCAACAAGCGAAAAGCTGGATACGATCCCGGGAACTCCTCCCAATATGATTTATCCTCCCGAGGGAGACGCTTTCGCCGAGAGAAACAAATATGCCATGGAGATCGATTTTGAGCAGCAACCTCCGATGTTTAAAATTTCCGAAACCCATAAAGCGGCCACCTGGCTGCTGCACCCGAACGCGCCGAAGGTGGATATTCCCAAAATCATCACCGATCGTATAGAAAGAATGAACAAAACGGGAGGAAGCAATAATGAGTAGAATCAATAATGATGAAGTGTTGCTCAAAGTTGAAAACCTCTGTCAGTATTTCGGACCTACAAAAGCGGTGGACAATGTATCTTTTGATATAAAAAAGGGAGAGGTTTTCGGCCTTGTGGGCGAATCGGGATGCGGTAAAACCACCACCGGACGTTCCATTATCCGTCTTTATAATATAACATCAGGCAATATTTACTTCAAGGGAGAAAGAATATGCGCCGGTACGTTCTCTTATAAAACAGCTATAAAAGAAGCAAAAAGCAACACCAAAAAGGACATAAAAGCTCTTAAGGAGGAATCGAAAAATAATCCTTCCAAAAAGAAAGAAAATAATGCGGTTATCGAAAAGAAGAAGAGGGACCTTGATGCTTTTATCACAGAACAGAAGAATAAAATAAAATCTGCGATTTTTGACCATAAATACTCCGACAGCAGATATTCTCAAAAGTGTGTGGCAAAAGTAGCGGGCGAATATAATAAAGAGTTTACCGACGCAAAAACGGAAGCGGAAAGAAAAGCTCTCAGCCTGAAATACGCTAAAAAATTTAAAATTGCCAAGAATACCCGCCTGATTACAAAAATTCAAATGATCTTTCAGGATCCGATTGCCTCGCTCAATCCCCGTATGACGGTGCGTGAAATAATTTCCGAAGGATTGGTGATTAACGGCATCAAAGACAGGGAATATATTGATGAAAAGGTATATGAAATTTTAGAACTTGTAGGTCTGGTGCGCGAACACGCGGGGAGATACCCCCATGAATTTTCCGGCGGACAGCGTCAGCGTATCGGTATAGCCCGCTCCGTTATTATGCGTCCCGAAATGATTATCGCCGATGAACCGATATCGGCGTTGGATGTATCCATTCAGGCGCAGGTTATAAATCTTTTAAACGAACTCCGCGACCAGCTGGGTCTGACAATTCTCTTTATCGCTCACGATCTTTCGGTTGTAAAATATTTTTCCGACCGAATCGGCGTAATGTATTTCGGAAAGATGGTCGAATTAGCTTCTTCGGAAGAGCTCTTTTTACACCCGATTCACCCCTATACGCGTTCACTTCTCTCTGCTATCCCTCTTCCGGATCCTCATTCCGAAAAAACCCGCGAGCGTATTATTTATGAGCCGCTCATATCTCACGATTATTCGGTAAACAAACCCACCATGCGTGAGATCTGTCCGGAGCATTTTATATATTGCAACGATGAGGAAGAAGCAAGATATAAAGAGGAATTCGGATTGTGAAAAAAAAATATATTGTTTCTTTGACCAAATATACGATAACCGTAGGCATAGGATCGGCGATTTCATATCTTGTATATAATCTCTACGGCGCAGCCGCGGGTAATATATCAGATAAATACCGCATTTTGTGCGATGCTTTTACTATACCGGGTATTCTGATGCTGATGTCGGGATTACTGGTCTGGGTAAGCACAATGGGAGCATTCGACACATTGGCATATGCTTTTTCCTGGGCTTTCAACCGATTGATTCCCGGACTTACCCTTAAAAGCAATGTAAAGTTTTACGACTATATCGAACGCAAGAAGAATAATCGTATAAAGGGTTATTCGTTCCTTTTCATCTGCGGTTTAGCTTTTTTACTCATATCCGTCGTGTTCCTAATCCTTTTCTACACTTCTCCCTATGGTGATGCCAATTATATGTAACTCGTCGATAACCTAATAATATTTAAATTGGAATTAGAATTAATATATCGGGCAGTGGTAATTTTACTGCTGCCTGATTTATATGGTTTACAGCCTTAGCATTAAACGTTAAACAAAAAACATAAACATTGAAGTGGAGGAATTAAAATGGCGGGGTATCAGAAGCTTAATATATTATTACGGGAGGAATTGGACCAGCTTGAAGAAGAAGGAAGACTGTTCGATAAAAAAGCGTATATAAAGGAAATCGAAGAAAATGCCGGCGATAAGATCAAGCTTATGGAAATATACGGGAGAATGTGCGCTCTGCCGAAAAATCCGTCGTTCCCATACATCGAACCAAATGAATATGAAGATATAATTGAGCTGTGCCAAGGCGAAAGCAAAAAGTATACAATAGACGACGATATAATATACGACAAGCTGTACGGCGCATGGCTGGGCAGGTGTATCGGCTGCGCTCTCGGTCAACCCGTGGAGCTGTGGGAGGCAAAAAATATAAAGGCATGGTGTGAGGGAGCGAATAAATATCCTTTATCTTATTATATTCCCACACATTCGGAAGCCGAAAAGCAATACGGCTGGAAGGTCGGATGTCTTGCGTCCACCGACGAGCACATAGCCTTTATGCAAACCGACGACGATCTTCGTTATACCGTGCTGGCGTTACGTCTGCTCAGGGAAAAGGGGCAGGACTTTGATTCCTACGATGTAGGTCTGAACTGGCATTATCACCTGCCTTACCGCGATCTGTGCACCGCGGAAAACCAGGCATACCTGAACTTTTGCAATGTTGATGAAAACGGTCCGTGGGGCAAGCCGGAAAACGCCGTGGAATATCTCAAGCGCGATAAGGTCAATACCTACCTCAATCCCTACCGCGAATGGATAGGGGCGCAAATCAGAATAGACTGCTACGCATATGCCTGTGCGGGAGATCCCCGCAAAGCGGCATACCTTGCTTATAAGGACGCGTATTTTTCCCATACCGCCAACGGTATATACGGCGCGATGTTCTTCGCCGCCATGATAGCCGCCTCCTTCGGCGCGGCTGACGTCCAAGAAGCATACGAAGCGGCGCTTTGCGAGATACCCTCGACTTCAAGGCTTTACGAAGCTCTAATACAGACAAGGGAAACAGTCGGCTCCGTATCGGATTATGAGGAACTGATAGAAAAAGTAAACGCCAAATTCGCAAAATACGGCTGCGTCCATACCATAAACAACGCCGCGATATGCGCCGCCTCCATGCTCTGGGCTGGCAGGGATTTTGAAAAAGCGCTGACCGTTTCGGTAATGGCGGGGCTTGACACCGATTGCAACGGCGCCACCACCGGGTCATGCATGGGCGCGTTGCTGGGCGAAAGCGGGATACCCGATAAATGGAAATCCCCTCTCCACGACACGCTTTATTCCGGGCTTATCGATTTCCACCCGATAAAAATAAGCAAAATAGCCGAAATAACAAAAGAATTGTACGAAAAGTTCAAAGCATAAATATCCCTTTTCAAAAATACAGCCGCGGAGCAATCCGCGGCTTTGTTCGTGTCATTTTAATTGTATAACGCCTGGCTGACGTTCCATTCGGAAAGGATGTAAATGACATAGTCGGCGTCATATCTTTGTATATTGCTCAAATTGTAGGTATAATCCCACATTCGTTGCAAATAGGTCACATTCATATTGCCTGCGATAAGATCGTTCATCTGTGTGCCGTAGGAATCGCGTATGACGATGCAGCTGGGCAGATTGTCACGATTTGTATTCACAAGGTTCATCGCCGTGACCTCCTCGCTGTAGACACCCGTCTCGTCGAAACGCTTTCTCTTTACCCCGGTCACGTCCGTGGAAAGATCCCGGAACCAGCTGTATTCAAGGCAATCGGAATCGAAAAAGCCCGGCGTCAGATAAACCGGTGTGGTCATCTTGAGATAATTTAGCATATCCCCCGTCTTGAAATAGCCGGAATACCAGTTGAAATAATCGTAATCATATGGCGCGGCATCGGGAAAATCCTCTTTTATAACATTAAAAAGCTCGGTGTACGCCAGGAAAGCGGCGTATTCGGTCCAATGGCTGTCGGTCTTGTAGAATATGGTCTGGGTATCGTTTTTATGCTCGGCGAACACACCGTCAAGATCAATGACCGTCGCTCCGGCCTCTTTCAAAGCGTCCATTATTTTACGGCGTCTTGTATCGCCCTCGCCCTGCTTGTATTCGTCGGGAACGGCTTCGGGATATACGGAAATCGTCGACGGGGCAATTATGTATATAATTTTGGTGTTCAGCCCGGAATCCTTAATACTCTTAATGCGTTCTTTTATCCTTCCGGTAAGAGCGTTAAGCTCATAATTTGACGGAAGGTTCGTACACATATAATCGTTCAGGCACTTTGAATAGAAAAATTGAAAATCCTTGCCCGCGACAATACCCTCGTCCCTGCCGGGAGTGACGGGAGTATCGTTATAAACCGCGTTACCTTCGACCGTTACCCCGCCGACGGTTTGTGTAAGGGTGACCGCTTTCCCGGAGGTATATTTGAACCTTACGGAAAACCAGCCGTAAAAGGACTGAGAATCGATCTCCTGCCCGTCGGGTACCGAGGCGTGAATGACCGCGTTATCGCCGCAAGTGCCGACAATAACCGCGTAGGGCTTCTGGTCATAGCTGCAGTACATTATTTCTATTGGAGCTTTTTCTTCGGTCGATGAGTTTTCCGTACTCGATTCCTCCTTTGATGTTTCGGTATATGATTCCTCGGTCGATTCATCCTCGCTTGCTTCGGTACTTGCCTCGGACGACAGAGCGCTTGCGCTTTCGGATATTGCGCGACTTGCTTCTCCCTCGCCGCCCGTGCCGCAGGATGTCAGAAATATCAACAAGGAGAATAAAAGTAAGGTTATCTTTTTCATTATTTATCCTTTTATTTAGCTTAATTGGTTGTTATGTATCAATGAAATGACGTCTATGCTTTCGCCGACAGGGTTATCACCGAGATTGGAAACCTGCAGGTTTGTTATGTTCGACGCCTGAACCGACCAGACATAATCGAGATATTCATCCGTCCAGGGCTTTCCGTCAATTGTTATTTCCTCCATTACGGCATCAAGGTATGTACCGTCGGCGTCATCGTCGTCGGCTCTCCCCGTGCGGGGTATAAGCGACATGAACCTTGCGAACCTTACCTTGGGTAAGCCGTTATCCCTTTCGAATACCATACCGGCGGGCTTGCTCATGGTCGCTGTAATTTCGCCGAGCGTTTTTCTGTCGTCGCCGAGAAAGCGGTAAACACACTTTACGACATCTTCGTCCTTCGTGCAGTCACCAATATCGACTTCCGTTTCAAAGTACCTTGCGGCGGGGTATTTGTCGGTGTTAAATTCCGCTATTTCCTTAAATGTGACCTCTTTCGGCTCACCCAGCCCGAAATCGCATAAAAACGCCGCCCAGACATCCTTTTCCTGATTATTGCAAAGTCCGGTGTCTATATGCCACAGCTTTCCTCCCGATATGTAGCCCAAGCATAAATAAGCGTTGCGGCAGGCTCTGCCGCAGATGTCGCGGCGGTTGATTTTCAGCTTTTTAAGATCTATGAGTGCCTTTGTACGGGAAAACCTGCTTGTATACGGACCGTCGGCATAATAATGCGCTCCGGCATTTGCTTCTATCATGCACTTGATATGATCCTTCAGACAGACATCATACCCCAAATCGCACTCGCGGCTCTTGTAGATGAAGCCATCCACATCGGCGGCGATAACGTACCTTCCGGTGACGATGTTGTCGTATTTGTCGGTAAAATTGCCCTTTTCGAAAGAATATTCCTTTGACACGATGATACCTCCGTTTATTTAATTTTATTCGTCATTTTCGTTAAAATTAATTCCTGCAACCTGTGTGACCGGAAGTGAAAACGCGACCGCCCCAAATTTTGTGTTTTCTGAAGATGTTTTCATAAGCGCGTTCATTATGGATGTTCTGTTTTCGGTGCTGCTTACTATCAGCAGTGCTTCTTTGTCTTCAGCGATTGTAATACCGAAAAATTTTTCGGTACACTTTGATCCGGTGCCTTTTGCGCTCAGGATAGTTCCTCCGCAAGCCCCTGCTGTTCTGGCAACTTCCATTATCCGTTCAGAAAACCCGTGATTCATAATTACTATTATCAGCTCATGTTTGAAAGAAAGTCTTGGCTTAGTTTTGTCTGTAGTCTGATTGTTTGTCAGGTAGTTCAATGTTTTTGCACCTCCAATGCTTTTTATAGGCACCGATACCAGTATACCGTTTCCCGGTATATTTATATATAATAATTTCTTAGCTTCTTTGAATATTTTTATAGTTTTTAATCTGTCGGCGGCTGCGGCTATTATTACTCTTTCTGAAGCCTCGATACCCATTATATTTAATATTTCTTTTGTGGCAGTACCTCTTCCGTTAATATAAATAGTTTCTGGTATGCTGTGTTTTTTATAAAGGTCTGTAAACTCCTTGGCTTTTACCCTGACTGTCACCGCTATCAAATAGTTAAGCTCCATATTTATCATTCCTTTAAATAATTACTGAAGTGTTTATAACAATTTCGTATAGAAGATGTTTTCGAATATATACAAGCAATACCATCCTATGTTTCTTTCATTCTGACTTAATCCCAAAGTTCAATAACTTCGTAGCCTTCGACCACTTCCGTACCCGTGATTTTCTTTTCCGCAGCCAGACGGATTTTGTAAATAACACCCATTATCTGTATTGTTATAAGCGGCATCATGGCGACAAGAGCAACCAGTCCGAATGCATCGGAAACTACATTTCCCCCCACCGCTTTGCTGACCCCTATTGCAAACGGCAGCATGAATGTCGCCGTCATGGGGCCGGATGCGACCCCGCCGGAATCAAAAGCAATTGAAGTAAAAATTTCCGGTACGAAAAACATTAAGATGAGAGAAATTGCATAACCGGGAATAATAAACCAAAAAATCGAAAGCCCCGTCAGTATTCGTATCATAGCAAGACCCATGGCACAGGCTACGCTTATGGAAAGAGCCATTCCCATTGCTTTGGAAGAAACTATACCGGAAGATATATCCTCAACCTGCTTGTTCAAAACCTGTACCGCAGGCTCGGCGGAAACAGTAAACCACCCCATAAACATTGCCACGGGTAATAAAATTGTGTAAAAGCTTCCGCCGGCAAGCGCGCTTCCGAGTTCCGCTCCCATTGGGGAAAATCCCACGTTGACACCTGTCAAAAAAAGCACAAGCCCTATATACGAATAAAGAATACCGACCGATATGCGGAAAAATTCATCCCTGCCGGTTTCTTGTATAAATAAATTAAATAAAATCGAAAACAAAGCAATTGGTGAAAGTGCCAAAGCAACTTCTTTTATATAAATGGGGATTGCAGAAATATATGAACCGCTTAATATTATTGTGTTATGGAAAGACGGAATTGTATTAAAAACTGTCTGTGTTTCGCTTTTATAGACAAATCCGAGTATGAGCACAGCTATAATCGGTCCAACAGAGCACAGCGATACCATACCAAAGCTGTCGGCCGTAGAACTCTCATCGTTCCTGAGAGAGGCGACACCCACACCCAACGCTAAAATAAAAGGTACTGTCATAGGCCCGGTAGTCACCCCACCTGAATCAAAAGCGATGCCGAGAAATTGCGATTCTGAAAATGCGGCAAGCGCAAATACAGCGGCGTAAAACGCTAAAAGCAACCACTTTAATTTTATCCCCAGTACAACATGCAGCATTGCGATCAACAGAAAAAAGCCAACTCCCAAAGCAACCGCCATTATAAGTACAACGGAATTAATATGCGGAGCGCTTGCGGCAAGTACTTGAAGATCGGGTTCAGATACAGTTATCGCTACACCGATTAAAAAACTTACAAACAGTATAACACCGAGCTTTTTAGTTTTCATCATCCAAGCACCAATATTATTTCCAAGTGGTGTCAAAGCATTGTCAACACCAAGTGTGAACAAGCCCATTCCAGTTATAAGCATCAAAGCCCCGATAAGAAACGACAACATAAGGCCGGAGGAGATTGGTACCATCGTAAAGCAAAGAATTATTATAATCAAGGTTATCGGTAAAACAGAAGATACCGATTCCTTGATTTTTTCAAAAATTATCGTTTTATTCTTCACTTATACCTCCGTTTAAAACAAATAAAATCTTTCTATTGGTAAGTTTTTTTCCGAGAAATGGATAACAGATAATATAAAATGTTTTTAAAATCAACGTGAAAACCGCAGATATTTTTTATTTCAACATCGTAATATTCGTTTGTCGTATATTTAATGGGTATTGTATGCCCTTTCCATTTTTCCTTGGGTAAATGAATTATTTTATATTCCATTGTTAATCAATTACTCCGATACCGGTTTTTCACAGTATAACACGCATATATGAATAATTCAAGATAAAAAATGGCTCTATAATAAATGTTGGGGTAAAGGAAAATAATCTACAAATAAGAAACAAAAAAAGTAGAGCATATTTTTATCGAATCCGTTAAAATAGGAATTGCAAAACACCATGAAACGGAGACGAAAATATGCCCTGCAATGATAATAGCACAAAACTTCTCGATTTAAAAGATGTAATTT
>JAQVQF010000042.1 GCA_028701715.1 Eubacteriales bacterium
AGGGAGGTGTCGGAGGTGTTCTTCACATATTTGGAAAGCCCCTGATAAAAGGTGTTGTGATCGCCGAAGAGCGCGATAATTGTGCTGTCAAGGAGGTCATTTTCCTCAAGATAATCATATATTTCCCCTAACGCTTTATCAAATTCCATAACCGCGGCGCAGTAGTATATAAAAGTATCATAATCGGTATCCCCGCTTGGGGACAATGCCGCGCCCGCCGCCGCCAGAGCATCATAATAACCCTCCTCGTACAGATTTTCACGGTAGGCATAAACTCCGTGCATCGTAATGGTGGTTATATAGGTATAAAACCTTGTGTCTGCGGGGAACATTTCCTCCTTGCATACCTGAATCATCTGTGAATCGAGATTGCGTTCGCTTTTATCCGCCCAGTCGGTAAAGCCTTCTTTTTCCGCCATATCGTCGCCGAACACCACGTTGTCGAAGCCGAGATTTTTCATATATTCGTCGCGGTTGTAAAACATGGCGTAACCGTTGTGAAAATAGGAATAGGTAATACCGCCGTCGATCGTTTTTAAATTATTGATAAGGGAAGTCGATATATTATTGGAAGGGAAGGAATAGTTTATAAACGCTTCTGTCGGATAAGCGCCGAGCAGGGAAATATTTTCGGCAATATCGGTTTTTTCACGCGAATGAAAGTTATCCATAACCACGCTTTCACCGTAAAAGCGGTAAAGGTTGGGGAACAGGGTCTTTAAAACATCGGGGTTTTCCAAATTATAACCGTTGGGGTATTTTTCACTGTCTTGAATAAAGGAAAACCACTCAAGCGATTCGCAGAGTATCGTTATCACGTTATAACGTTTTTCGGTGTTTTCGGGGAAAGAGCTGTAATAAACGCTGTCCGCGTCATAAATATATGCTTCCAGTTCGTCGGAGGTAAAGTCGCCGCAGTCTGTTTTTGTAAAAATACCGTTGGCTAATTCATATAATAAGTTGCCTGAAATCCCAAGCTCCGAATAGGCGTTTACTCTGTTGCCGTAAAGCATATCGTCGCGCACTTCCTTAAAGGGACGAACAATCTCAACCGCCAGCATATTAAAGGCAAGCGCGCCGATAATACAGACGGACGCGGTAAGAGTATAATTTTTAAATTTCGGCGGTTTCGGCAGAGCGGACAGGATACGCCTTCCGAATACAACAAAGCAAGCGAGGCAGGTGCCGAAAATAAACACAAAGGAAAAGTCTATATCAAGGGAATCGAATATGGATACGGCCTCTCCGCGCAGATTTACCATCGGGAACTCAAACAGCGTTTCTGTCATTTTAAAGAGCAGCACAAATCCGGTGTCGGCAATTCCGGTTATTACAAGCATAATTATACCCGTAATATATCTCGCTTTTTGGTTCCTTATCAAATAAAGCACCGCCGTATAAAACAGGGATATGCCGATAAACACCCACGGATGCCTTATATATACATCGCCCGAGGTAACATAAACGGCGGTCAGCTCCGTTATATAGAGCGCCGTCAGAAAAAACGGAATCAAAAGATTGGTTTTCAGCTTTTCTTTCATAAATATCACCTTCCGGTCACAATACGAGCACAAACCAGATCAATATCGAAGTCACAGGGAAGGATTCCTTTGACAGCTTATATATAACGCCGTAAAGAATACAGAAAAGCCAAAACAGAAGGCTTAACTCACCCCCGCCGTAAAGCCCGAGAGCGCTTCCGGAATACACATATACGCCGATCCCATATGTTAAAAAGAGCGCGATTCCGCCGTAAGGTATAGGCAGACGCACGGGAATGAGTCTTTTTGCGGCTTCCTCCGTACATTTTATAAAAGCGCAGATAATAACGCTTTCCACGGCTCTCAGCAAAACGAGCGACAGGACGGTATATATTTCATAAAATGTGATTTTTGTACCGAGATCGTGGAATATTTTAAGCTGCCAGCCCAATATTCCGCTGACTAACAATATTGCGCCGTAAATCAACACCCATATAACGATAAAATTCAGTATCGGCAACCGACTTTTCTTTTCGTCGTTCCATAACAGATTGAATTTGAACCTGTTTTTACAAAAGAGAGCAGCGGCGGTCAGTTCGCATAACCAAAGGATTATGACCGTTAAGTAAATAAGAAGCTCTTTTATATTTCCGTGAAGCGGCTTTTCATAGACAGGCGCTAAAAGCCGGATAAAGCAAGCAGAAGCGACAAACAAAAGAAGAACAAATGCCGTTATACAATAATATAAGGCCGCAGACTTAGAATCGTCGCTTTTCACATAATCCGCATCTTCCATACAAAGGCGTCCTTTCGATCATATTAACACATTAAAATTGCATATTGCTTAATATATCCATATTATATCATAATAAACGCAGGGATGCTATCCCTGCGTTAAAATTATTTTCTTATTTCGCTTCTTCTGATCTTGCCGCTGATGGTTTTCGGGAGCGCATCCACAAATTCCACAATACGCGGATACTTATACGGAGCGGTATGCGTTTTAACATACTCCTTGATTTCGGCTTTCAGTTCCTCTGTGGCTTCCTTGCCCTTCGTAAGCACCACCGTCGCCTTTACCACCTGACCCCGTGTCTCGTCCGGCACTCCGGTGACCGCACATTCGAGGACATAGGGAAGCTCCATGATGACCGATTCTATCTCGAAGGGTCCGATACGGTAGCCGGAGGATTTTATAATGTCGTCGAGCCTGCTGACATACCAGTAATAGCCGTCCTCGTCGCGCCAGGCGGTGTCGCCGGTGTGATACCAGCCGTCATGCCAGACCTCAAGGGTTTTGTCTTCCTGCTGATAATACCCCTCGAAAAGTCCGACGGGAATGTCCTTGGTGGAAATAACTATCTCCCCGACCTCGCCCACCGCGGCGAAGGTGCCGTCGTCCTTCATAAGGTTGACCACATATTCCGGATTCGGCTGACCGAGAGAGCCGATCTTGGTTTTCGTTCCGTATAAATTGCCCAGCGTCATGGTGGTTTCGGTCTGTCCGAAGCCCTCCTTCAGATTCAACCCGGTTGCTTCCTTGAAACGATTAAATACCTCGGGATTTAAGGCTTCCCCGGCGGTCGTGGCGTATTCGAGGCAGGAGAAATCGTATTTCGTAAGGTCCTCCTTGACAAAGAAGCGGTATATCGTGGGGGGAGCGCAGAAGGTTGTGATTTTATATTTACTTATAAGAGGGAGCATATCATCCGCTGAAAATTTGTTGAAGTCATAAACGAAAATACACGCCTCGCACAGCCATTGTCCGTACAGCTTGCCCCAAAGCGCCTTACCCCAGCCCGTGTCGGACACGGTGAAATGCACGCCGTCGGGATTCACATAGTGCCACCAGCGGGCGGTGACTATATGCCCTAACGGGTAGGTGCAGTTGTGGACGGCGATTTTCGGGTATCCCGTGGTGCCGGAGGTGAAAAACATGACCTGCGGGTCATCCTTGGATGTCGGCATGCGTTCCAGCGTGTCGGGATAATTCATCAGAGTTTTGTTGAAAGGCTTCCAACCGTTTCTTTCGCCATTGGCGATTATCTTGACTTTTAAGGTGGGCGAAGCGGGTTCCGCCGCTTCCACCTGTTCGGGACAGCCGTCCTCGGACGTGCAGATTATCGCTTTGACCTGCGCTGCGTCGAAGCGGTATTCGTAATCCTTCTGCATAAGCAGGCTTGTCGCCGGCAGGGTTACCGCGCCTATCTTGTGAAGCGCGATAATGGCTATCCAGAACTGATAATGCCGCTTGAGCACAAGCATCACCTTGTCGCCTCTCTTTATACCCATGTCGAGGAACATATTCGCGGCTCTGTTGGAAAGCAGGGAAATATCCGAAAAGGTGAAATCCTTTTCCTCCTTATTTTCCGAAAGCCAGAGCATGGCGCGTTTGTTGGGTATCTTTTCGGCAAGCTCGTCGACGACGTCATACGCGAAATTGAAGTTTTCGGGAATATTGAACTTTATATCCGTAAGACAACCGTTTTCGTCCACGGTTTCGGTTACGAATTTTTTGTATATAAGATTATCATAACGGTACTTATCCGCGGCCTTTTTAATTTCCTGCGCTTCGGGAAGGTGCTGCGTTTCGCCGTTCTTGTAAACGATGGCAAGGAAGACGCAATCCTTACCGCCGGTGGCGACCATGCCGTGACGGTGCGACGAATCGTAATATACGCTGTCGCCCTCGTTAAGGTATTCTATATGATCCTCCAGCTGCAGCTTCATCGAACCGCTTATTACGTAATTAAGCTCCTGCCCCGCGTGCGTGGAAAGCGTTACGGGAGTGGATTCGAGATACGGGTCGTATTTCGCCGTCACCACGAAAGGCTCGGAAAGCCTGTTTCTTAGGTAGGGAGCTATATGGCGGTAATCGAACGCCGCCTTACGGCGTATGGGCATGCCCTCTCCCTTGCGGGTGAGGTTGTAGAACGAAAGCGTGGGATTTGTGCCGCTGACAAGCTCGGAAATATCCATACCCAGCTTTTTCGCGCATTTATACAGAAAGGTAAAGGAAAAATCGCTGTCTCCTTCCTCAAGCGTCCTGTATGCCGCCGGTGAAACATCCGTTGCCTTTGCCATTTCCTCGGTTGAAATGTCGGAAATGCTCCTTGCCCATTTTAATCTTTCGGCTATCAGTTTTGTTTGCTCCATAAAATCACCTCATAAAGTATAATAAAAATAAAGCTCTGTCTCCGCATAGAGACAAAGCCAAAATAACTTTGCTGTACCACTCCGTGCAAGCGTCCATCAACGCCTTCCCGTTATACGGCGGAAAAACCGTTTTCGCTTATATAAATAATATCGGCGAAACTACTCCGGGGTGATAAGCGTACCATTGTCATACTGTCTCGCACCGTCCGACAGCTCTCTGAAAAACAATTATGTACCGCCCGTGTCCCCATCTGTGTATTATAAAAATATTTACTTATTATATATATATCATAAAGCGATATATTTGTCAAGCCTTAATGTAAAATAATTTAAGCATTTTCGGCTTTTTATTGCATTTTAATATAATCGATAGCTTCCGCCGCCGAATAATTAAATTTTTTCAACGCGTCATACGCTTCCTCGCCGCCGCACCCGGTTTCTGCGGAAATCATATTTACCGCCCGAGCGACAAGCTTTTTATTGGAAGGCTTCATAAAAGCCATGCGGTTGCCCAGGGTGCGGCCGTATTTAATCATCGCGCCGGTGGAAAGCATGTTGATTATCATCTTCTGCGCCGTACCCGCCTTCATCCTGGTTGAACCGGATATTACCTCCGGACCCACCACGGCGACTACAGCCACATCGGCGAGCCGTATAAGGGACGAATCGGGATTGTTGGTGACGGCTATGGTGCCTGATCCTAAGCTTTTTGCGTATATCAGAGCGGACTGTACGCATTTCGCGCTTCCGCTGGCGGAAATACCGACGCAAATGTCCTTGGATGAAAAGGCTTTTTCCTTCATTTGCGACACAAGCGAATCGTCGGAATCCTCGGCGTCCTCAATTGACGAATAAGCGGCTTCCTTGCCTCCCGCGATAAGCCCCTGTACGGTTTCGGCTGAAACACCGAAAGTAGGCGGGCATTCCGAAGCGTCGAGAATACCGAGCCTGCCGGAGGTACCCGCTCCGCAGTATAATATACGACCGTTGTTTTTCAGACATTTCGCGGCAAGCTCGATACCTTCAGCTATTTCGGGCAGAGCTTTTTCAACGGCGTATGCGACGGTTTTATCCTGGTCGTTGATTATTTTCGCTATTTCAAGAGGCGTCATTTTATCTATATTTATACTCGCCTCAAGCAGGCTTTCCGTTTTAAAAAACGAATAATTTTCCATATTAATCAATCCTTTCCGTTTGAATAATAGCATTAAACGGAGCGCATGTCAACAAATTTTTGGTTTTCTATTGACATACGGAGCGTCATGTGTTAAAATGCACATAAAGTTTTTTGTTTTTACGAATAAACTATACAAATTTATTGTCACGGAGTATATATGCGAAAAGCTCTGATCATACCCTTTACAATTATGGCGGTTGCCGCCTGCGTCATGTTAAATTCGGCGTTATCGCCGACACAGGATTTCGTTACGGACAAGGCTTTGGAAACAAACAGCCGTATATCCGCGATGGAAGCCTTTGATAACATTCCGTTGGACGAGCTTTTCACGGAAGACCCGTTCAGAGTCACCGTTATCGGCAATGGCGACACCGAACCCGTAACGGCAATACCCGGTCTTAATCAAAACAACAAAATAACGGGCGCCGCGTCATACGCCGCTTTTATGGATTCCAAAATAGACTTATCCAAAGTTGATTTACAGCTGCAAACCTCCATACTTACCGACATGATCAATACATATCAATACGGTAAGGATAAAATAACGCTCATATCCGGTACCGGAAGCGGGCTGAAGGGCGATACCTCTGCTCTCGAAGCCCTTGTCAACAAAACCGGCAAGACAGTATCCTTTATGGCGATAAGACTCAGGGACGGCGCAAGCATCGGTTATAATGTGGACGATTTCTTTCAGTCCTGCTCAACCGTTAAAACACCTCTGACACTGTACGCGGCGCAGCTTATCGATCAGGGCGAGCTTTCGTACAACGACGTTTTTACTTATACCGACGCCGCTTATATAAGCGGCTCTGGCGTTATTAAAAATTACGGCACAGGCGCCCGGTTTAAATTGAAAACGCTGATCACTTACGCTATAACCGAATCGGACAACATTGCGTATCAGATGCTTTGCATAAATCTCGGGGTTTCCAATTATTATAAATATCTCGATGAATTAGGCTGCGATGTAAGACCCGAAGATAAGAGCACAAACAGATACTGGCCGGACTCCAACGCCAGATCCTCCGCTTTATGGTGGAGTCAGGTTTATCTTTTCAAAAATTCGGGCGAGGTGGGTTCCTGGTATTGGAATCTGTTCAACATCGCTCCTTCTCGAATCGACACCGCTCTTGCGCATTCCAAGCCCTGCTACACAAAGTCGGGCTCATCCTCGTACTGTATGCATGAAGCGGGTATAGTTATGGGCGATGATCCTTATCTCGTTGTTATATTCACAAGCTCAAGCACCGCATCGGGCAATACGGAATCGTATTTCTATCAGGTTGCGAGAGAGATCGACGCTCTGATAAGCAATTAATATATAAACATTATTATATGGTAAGCAACATATAAAAAGCAGCGATATACAATAATCAGAGCGTTTGATATGCAGAAACAGTGTGATAATACAGCTTATCTGCGGCTGACGGAGAATAAATAGGAATGGACAATAAAAAAAAGCTTCCGATGTTGACGGTGGTTGTACCCTGCTATAACGAGGAAGAAGCTGTTCCGTTTTTTTACAAGGAAATAACCCGCGTGGCGGGAATAATGAGCGAAACAAATTTTGAATTTCTTTTTGTCGACGACGGCTCATCCGACGGTACGCTTGCGTATTTGCGCAAGCTTGCCGCAAGCGACAAAAGAGTCAGATATGTTTCGTTTTCTCGTAATTTCGGCAAGGAATCAGCCATGTACGCCGGGCTTGAAAACGCAACGGGGGATTATATCGCGATAATGGACGCCGATTTGCAGGACCCTCCCGCTCTGCTGCCGGAAATGCTTGCCGCCATAGAAAACGAAGGCTATGACAGCGTGGCGACCAAGCGCAGCACCAGAAAGGGCGAGCCCGTTATCAGGTCGATGTTCGCAAGAATGTTTTACCGGATA
Source organism: Eubacteriales bacterium (assembly GCA_028701715.1). Lineage (GTDB taxonomy): Bacteria > Bacillota > Clostridia > Oscillospirales > CAG-382 > UBA1206. Next base: position 7,705 of record JAQVQF010000042.1, read on the forward strand.
ATAAATAAAATATCCAAGGTTCAGATGGTTCCGGGCGCGCGCGATTTCATACTGATGAAGCGCAGGGTCAAAGACGCCATATTGAAAATGCCCGAATACAACAGATATACCAAGGGTATCTTCAACTGGGTGGGCTTTAAGGTCAAGTGGATATCCTACGATAACATTAAAAGAATCGCCGGCAAGACAAAATGGTCGTTCTGGAAGCTGTTTAAGTATTCTGTCGAATGTATTGTGGCGTTTTCCACGGCTCCTCTCGCGATTGCTTCTTTTTTCGGCTTTATGTTATGTTTGATAGCCGTTGTCGGAATAATTGTCGTAGTCATCCGCGACTGTGCGGGCATTCAATCCGCGGCGGGCTGGCCTTCCATGATATGTATAATGCTCTTTATCGGCGGAGTGCAGCTTTTCTGTATAGGGATATTGGGCACCTATATTTCCAAAACATATCTTGAATCCAAGGGAAGACCGATGTACCTGACTGCCGAAACCGAAAAGGATAACGTTAACGTTAACGAAACACGAATGAATACGGAGAATTAATAATATATGAAATTGGGCATTATCACAAGCCATGACAAAGACGGGCTGAAACGGGTTAAGGACCTCGGGCTGGAATACGCGGAATTCGATATAAACGGCGACGACATAACCTATGTCACCCATAATATAAAAGAACTGAAAGCGGCTATGGCGGAATACGGCGTGGGCCTGTGCGCCGTCGGCAGATGGGGCAGAAACAGGCTTAACAAGGACCTCACCGTAAACGAAAAAGAACGCAAGGACGAATATGACCTAATAGATTTCTGCGCGGGCACGGGCTGTCCGGTATATATCTGCGGCGTAAATTATGTCGAAGGCTTTTCCTATTATTCCAATATCACCGCGGCGATAAACTATATTCAATCGCTTATTGATTACTCCGCCGGGCGTGTTAAGGTTTGCACCTATAACTGTCACTGGAACAGCTATATCGACAAGCCTCACGAATGGGACATAGTTCACGACCATATAAAACAGCTCGGTATAAAATACGACCCTTCCCATGCAATAAACGCCGGGCGCAATTATTTTAATGAGATAGTCAAATACGGGGACCGTGTATATCATATACACCTCAAAGGCACCATAAATGCGGAAGGTATCCATGTGGACGATCCTCCCGCCGGGCTGGATATGATAAACTGGCCTGCTTTCCTTTCCGTTTTCAGAAGATACGGCTATAACGGAGTGCTTTCCATAGAGCCGCATTCGGCTACATGGCAGGGCGAGTTGGGCGAAAAGGGGCTGAAGTACACAATAAAATATTTCAAAGCCCTCCTTTTTGAAAACGAATAGCCATGTTCATTTTTAAAAAGAAAGAAAAAATACCAAAGGATACAAACTCGGTCGAGTTCCGCCGTTACATGGCGCGCAAGCTTGACGGACGGAAGGTGCGTTACGTCCTCGAAAAGGAAGGAAGCAACAGCAGAGTGATCGGCAAGGACGGCTTTCTTTCCGTTTACGGCGACGAGATATCGGTTATCTGCGGCGAAAAAACGCTGTTCCGCGCCAAAGTAGACAACCTTACCGACTGCTGGGAATTTATAAGCCTCGAAGGGGTGACGCTCACCGCGTTTGACCTGACGACAAGCAGGGAGCGTACGGTTATGGCGTATTACACTTATTACAGAGATTGATATAAAAAGCTCCCTCTTTTCGGGGGAGTTTTATATTTCGTATTTTATTTTTATCCTTTCGAGCTTTTCGCCGAAGGGCTTGGCGAAAAACCAAAGGAATATAACGTTGGAAAACGAATAGAGTATTGTATAGGGTATCGCCGATATAAGCGCGGAAAGGTACAGCGCACCGTTAAATTCGCCGTTATACCAAAGCACCGTCCATATATCCATGACAAACGAATATAAAATACCGGCGAGCAAGCCGTACGCCAGCACAAGGATACGGCTTTTTTTTAGCGGCAAGGCGAGAAAGCCCGCGATAAGACCTATCATACCCCACGCGAACATCTGAAACGGCGTCCACGGCCCCTGACCGAAATAAAAGTTGGAAATCACCGCGGAAAGCGAGCCGACGAGGAATCCGGTTTCACCGCCCAGATACACGGCGGTAATAACGGTAAGAGCGGTTACGGGCTTGAAAAAGGGAATAAACCGCCCGGCGACCGACAGAGCTATCATTACGGCGGCGATAATCAGCCGCCGCGTGCCCGTTTTTTTCGCCTCGAAGCCCGCGATAAAAAGCAGAACGGTAAAAGCCGTGATAACAAGGGTTACATATGCGTACAGCTTTTCTCCCGGCACGGAAAGCCCCGCGGTTATCGAAGCCGGTATGAGCGCGAACGGGATGATAATTTTTAACCATTTCCGCAGGGAGGAGCTTTTTATGGAAATCATTTCACTTCCTCCCGTTTTGCCTGCACAGCTTTTCGGCGTCATCGACGGTGACGACACCGTCATAATAACCGCGCGTCATACGGTTTGCCGCCGTGGTATAAAAGCTGTTTTCCGCGAAAAATTCGGAAGGAATACCCAAAGAGGTTATTTCGCCCCTGAAAAACATCGCGCAGCGGTCGGCGCATTCGGCTGCGAATTCGACGTCGTGCGTTACCGCAATCACCGTTATGCCGGAAGATCGCAGCTTTTTTATAATATCGATAATCATACGCTTGGCGTATGCGTCAAGCCCCTTTGTGGGCTCGTCGAGCAGCAGCAGACGCGGCTTTGCGGCAAGCACCTTCGCAAGCGCGACAAGCTGCTGTTCGCCGCCCGAAAGATCGTAGGGGTGCTTGTCCATGAGCGGCGAAAGGTCATACGGGAGCATGTACGCCTCGGCTTTCGCGTCCTCAAGCTCCTCGCGTACCGTATTGCGCAGAAATACCGTCTGCACATCCTGCGGCAGAAGTGTGAGACAGCCATTATACAGGGAATTATTTTTATACTCGTTAAGCTTTTTACCGAAAACCCTTATGCCGCCCGCGTATATCCTGTTTAACCCCGCGGCGGCGCAAAGGGAAGTCGTTTTGCCCGAGCCGTTGCCGCCTAAAATACAGAAAATTTCGCCCTCGTATACCTTTATATTCAACCCGCGCAGCACATCGGGCAGCTCGCGCGAATAGCGGAAAAAGACATCATTAAATTCCAAAGCGGCATTTGTCGAATGAGCATATGAAACGGCGGGAAGGGAACGGACGGAATTGCCGTAATTTTCCTCTATAAAATGCCTGCCCTCACGCACCGTCAGCGGACAGGGTGAATCGTTATCCAAGCGGCCGAATAATCTGACCGCGGCGGGCATTCCCTCCAGAAGCGACGGGAGAAACCGCAGCTTTTCGACCGTGCCGCGCGTATCGCCGTATTCGAGCAGCCTGCCGTCGCCGAGCGCAAGCAGCCTGTTGGCGACGGGGATAACATCCTCAAGCCGATGCTCGACTATAATTATCGTCAGTGAAAGCTCGCGGTTGAGCTTTGCGAGGGTGGCGATGAAATCCGAAGCGGCGATAGGGTCAAGCTGGGCTGTGGGTTCGTCGAGCAGCAGTATATCCGGCTGCATGACCATTACGGAGGCGAGATTGAGCAGCTGCTTCTGACCGCCGGAAAGCTCCGACACGCTCTTTTCAAACCATTCCTCTATGCCGAAATAGCACGCCATTTCCGAAACGCGGCGGGTTATAGCGGCGTTTGGGACGCGCATATTCTCAAGCCCGAAAGCAAGCTCGTGCCAGACCTTATCCGTGACTATCTGCTGTTCGGGACGCTGCATGACGAAGCCGATTTTACAGGCGGAGGTATAATCGTCAAGCTCCGATAGAGCTTTTCCTTCGTATTTAACGACGCCTGAAAGATCGCCTTTCGGCGTCAGCTCGCGCTTGAGCATACGCAGCAGGGTCGATTTTCCGCTGCCGGTAGCACCGCAGACCGCGACGAAATCACCTTTTTCGACAGAAAACGACATACCCTCCAACGCCTTGGATTTGCATAACGGATATGAAAAGTTTAAATTTTCGACAGCAAGTATTTCCATTTCAACCTTTCCTCCGCTTCGATAATAACAGGGATAAAAACAAGGACGCAGTATGACAAATACGCGATAAACGCGAAAGGCGTAAGCTTGGGCGGTGAAATCGCCGGGTAAAAAACAAAATCGAGCGTTCCGTATGCCGCGGCGGTCATCGTCAGCGCGAACAGCGCAAGCGACGACGCGATTAAAACAGCGTCAAAACGGCTGAAGCGGTAAAGCGAATAAAAAGTGCGCTTTCCCGTGCCGTAGCCGCGGGCGGTCATGCTGTCGGCGGTGACGATGCCGTTTTCGAGCGCCCAGGTCGTCATGACCGAAAATACACGTCCTTTGCCGCGGATAGCGTCCACCGCGTTGTCTTCCTTATAAAGGCCGAGCGCTTTTTGAGCTTGATCTATCCTTTTCGCCTGTGTGCCGAACAACGGTACGAAACGCAGCGACATGGAAATTATCAGCGCTGTCTTGGGAGACACGGAGCCGAAAATATAAAGAAGCCTGTCGCTTGTCATGAGCTGCGAAAACGAGCGGAACCAGTACAGCACGGCTATTATCATCGCGGATGCCGCGATACCGTAAAGCAGCGCTTCGAGCGTAACGGGGTTGTCGTTCATGACAAAGAGCACGGTTACGCCGTTATGATAAAAAAGAGGGTTTATAAGCGCCATAACGATAAACATCAGAAAAAAGAATGCGTGGGAACGCTTTTGCTTTGCTCCGTTTCTGAGCATGAACAAGCAGACCGCGCCCGCAAGCGACACGGCGAGGATAACGGGATTCATACAGAACATGGCGACAAAAATAACCGCGAAAAAGTATATAAAGATTGTAATGGGGTTTAAATCGCTGAAATCCTTCAATTAACGTCCTCCTGTTATTATTTAATGTAAAAACCTTGCAATTGAATAAATCAAAAAACCGGAAAGCCGCATCGCGGCTTGGTTTTTGATTTATTCAGTGGACATTATTTAAGATCGTCGCCGAGATTTTTCGTATAAAGCCATTCTATGATATCGCCGTCCGAAAGTATATAACCGCCGCAGTCTGTCGATGGAAAGACGCCGTTTACCCGGTACATCCAGCCGGCAAGGTCGCCGAAATCATATTCGTAAATATAGCCGATGGCGGAAATGTAAACCATACCGGCCGCTTTTGAGCCTTTGTTTTCAACCTGAATGCCGTATTTCCGAGCCGCTTCGATAAGTATGTCATAAACGGAGTCGCCGTTAGCTATATCGAATATCGTCACGGGCAGTATAACGCCGTCGGACGGGATATATTCCGCGTTCCCCTCGGCGGCGATCGTGTCGCAGCGGACGGTCAGGGTGACGGTGCCGATAACGTCCGTTTTTGAAGCGGTGTCGCCGTAATAATCGCCCTTGCTTTGAAAATCGGTCAGGATTATTATCAGAACAGCGATTATGCCAAGCATAATAGGGAGGATATAGTTTTTTATCCGCCTTTTTTTCATAAGCCAAAGGACAAAGCAGATTATTATCAAAACGGCGGACACGGAAAGCGACGCCCATATTTTATAATTTGTTGTATCTGTGGCGTCCGGGACGGACAGTTCGGCGGAAATATCGACGCTTACGCTTATATGTTCGCTTTCGTCGGACGAAATCGCATGCGAATCCGACGCTTCGGCTTGAGACGGGGTTTCGGAAGGCTCGCTGACGTCGTCGCTTCCGTTTTGCGTTTTATCAAGGGTATAGAAAGCGTCGTAACCCGAAAAATACCGCTTCAGCGCGACAAGAGAACAAAACGCCTGAACCGTGGAGGTATGATTGAAAGCGCCGTTTTCGGTATGGCTGAAGCTTCCGTCCGGGAGTCGGTATTTCAACAATCCGTCGATAAGGCCGTTTCCGTTTTTAATAAAACGGCTGTCTTCGACAGGGTCAATCCCAAGCGAGGCGAGAGCTATTATGACCTGGGAGGTGCTTTCGGGATTGGGCGTGCCGTAGCCGGAATAATCGCCGCCGTCAAGCTGCTTTTCCGACAAAAAAATCAAAGCTTTATCGACCACGGCCTTTACATCGTTCTCCGTATCGTAATAAAGCGCGAGAGCCTGAACCGCCATGGCGGTGACGTCGACGTCCGAAACGGTTCCC
>JAQVQF010000043.1 GCA_028701715.1 Eubacteriales bacterium
CGTCCGTTTCCGAATCGAAGTCGTAGGTGATGCAGAGCGGCGTGCCTATTTCGTCCTCGCGGCGGTAACGCTTGCCGATAGAGCCGGTTTCGTCGTAATCGACCATGAAGTGTTTGGCAAGCTCTGCGTAAAGCTTCCTCGCCGGCTCCGCCAGCTTCTTGGAAAGCGGGAGCACCGCCGCCTTGAAGGGCGCGAGCGTCGGATGAATACGCAATACGGTTCTTATATCCTCGCTGCCTTCCGTGCCGATATTTTCCTCGTCATATGCGTCAATCAGCAGCGCCAGCGTCACGCGGTCGGCGCCGAGAGAGGGTTCAATTACATATGGGACATACCGGGAATTATCTTCGGGGTCGAAATATGACAAATCCTCGCCCGAATGGGTTATATGCGCGTTGAGATCATAATCGGTCCTGTCGGCGACGCCCCAAAGCTCGCCCCAGCCGAACGGGAAGAGGAACTCGAAGTCGGTAGTCCCTTTTGAATAGAACGCCAGCTCCGCCGGATCGTGGTCGCGAAGACGCAGGCTTTCATCCTTGATACCGAGATCGGTCAGCCATTTGTGGCAGTAATTTTTCCAATAAGCAAACCATTCGAGGTCGGTGCCGGGCTTGCAAAAGAATTCCAGCTCCATTTGCTCGAATTCTCTGGTGCGGAAGGTGAAGTTGCCGGGGGTTATTTCGTTCCTGAAGGACTTGCCTATCTGGCAGACGCCGAAGGGAATTTTTTTCCTTGTGGTACGCTGAACATTTTTAAAGTTGACGAAAATGCCCTGAGCGGTTTCCGGACGGAGATACACCTCGTTCATGCTGTCCTCGGTGACGCCCTGAAAGGTTTTGAACATCATGTTGAACTTTCTGATAGGAGTAAAATCAGATTTACCGCAGCCGGGACAGGTGACATGATTTTCATTTATATATTCGGAAAGAGCGTCGTTGGTCATGCCCTCCACATTAACCGCGACATTGTTTTCCTTTGCCCAGTTTTCAATAAGCTGGTCGGCTCTGTGGCGCATTTTGCAGGACTTGCAATCTATGAGGGGATCGTTGAAATTGACGACATGCCCCGAAGCCACCCAGGTTTCGCGGTTCATGAGTATGGCGCAGTCAAGCCCGGTGTTGTAGGGCGATTCCTGAACGAATTTCTTCCACCAGGCCTTCTTGACGTTGTTTTTCATTTCCACACCGAGAGGGCCGTAATCCCAGGTGTTGGCAAGCCCGCCGTAAATTTCGCTTCCGCCGTAAATAAAGCCCCTGCTTTTGCAATAGGAAACGATTTTATCCATTGTTTTTTCGGTGTTCTGCATATATGGCAATTCCTTTCGGTTGATGAGTAAATGCCCCCCGCCCGGCGGGGGGCTGTATATTTCTTATTGTTATTTCTTCATTTTTGACATCTGACGCTGAGCCATAACCAGCTTGTAATAACGCTTGCCGTTGGCTATAAGCTGATCGTGGGTGCCGATTTCCTCGATCTCACCCTTTTCAAGCACAATAAGCTTGGTGGCGTTTCGCAGAGTGGACAGCCTGTGCGCGATGGCGATGGTTGTCCTGCCTGCGGTGAGACGGTTGAGAGCGTCCTGAATCTGCTTTTCGGTCTTGGTGTCAAGAGACGCGGTCGCCTCGTCGAGGATTAATATCTTCGGGTTGCGGAGTATCGCTCTCGCTATGGCTATTCTTTGCTTTTCACCGCCCGAAAGCGTCTGTCCGCGTTCTCCTACCAGGGTATTGTAGCCGTCGGGGAGCTTCATGATAAACTGATGGGCGCTTGAAAGCTTGGATGCTCTTATAACGTCCTCGGGAGTGCAGCCCGGCAGCGCGTAGGCGATATTGGAATATATCGTACCCCTGAACAGATAGGTTTCCTGAAGCACGACGCCCACCTGAGATCTCAGACAGTGCTGTTCGTAATCGCGCAGATCCGTGCCGTCTATGGAAATGCTTCCGTCGGTGACGTCATAAAGCCGCATAACAAGGTTAATGAGCGTGGACTTGCCCACTCCGCTTCTGCCGACTATACCCACCATTTCGCCCTTGTTGATATCGACATTTATGTTTTTAAGTATATCTTCATAATTATTGTAGCCGAAATAAGCCTTGTTAAAGCGTATATTTCCCACAATTTCTTTATCCACCGCTTCGCTGGCGTTCGCAACGTCGGGTTCCTCGTCAAGCAGCTCGAATATTTTCGCCATCGAGGTCATGGACCGGGCGAACTGTCTGGGTAAGAAAGCCGCTTGTCTTACAGGTCCGTAGATGAGCGACACAAAGCCCATGAACATAACCAGCTGACCTAATGTCATGGTGCCGTCAATGATTTTATTGCCCACAAAGAACAGCACAGCGTATTCGCCTATTCCGAGCAGGAAGAAGGCGAAGGGCATTATCATATTCCAGGTTTTTTCGTTCTTTTTGGATATATCCGCGACTTTTTTTGCCGCTTTGTCAAAGCGTTTCGATTCGTGCTTTTCGGTACCGAATACCTTGACCACGCGTATGCCCGAAAAAACGTCGTGCAGCAGCGAGTTTACGGAGGATTCCGCATGCCACTGACGGGTGTAAATGGAATGCATGAAGGTTCTTAAAAAGTAGAACATCAATATTATAAAGGGTATCGGGAGAAGAATGAGAATTGTCAGCTTCCAGTTCATTATGAACATTATTAAGCTAACACCTACGAAGGTCAGTCCGATGCGAAGTATGTCGGGAAGCACGAACATAAGGAAATCCCGCATTACATCGGTATCCTGGGTGATACGCGTTATGATCTCGCCCGCGGTGCGCTTGCTTATACCGGCAAGCGACATGTCCTGAACCTTGCGGTAGACCGCTTCGCGCAGATTAACCGACATCTTGTTACCGACCCTGATGAGGAGTATCTGCCTCATCATGGGCAGGATTGTCAGCAGCAGCGCGATGCCCACCATGGCGGCGATTAAGCCGAAAAAGCCGCTGTCGGGACCGGGTGTGCCGTCCTTGACATACAGATAGTTATCGATGATCTTCTTGCTGATATACGGCGCGTAAATATTTACGCCCGTCACGGCAAAGAACAGCACTAACGAGAAAATTATCTGTCCCATATAGGGCTTTGCGAAGGGAAGTATCTTATTTAAAAGCTTTTTACGGTTGGCGCAGTTGGGACACACCTTTGAGCCGGAATGATACGGAGTTCCGCATTTGGGGCAGCAGGTGTCGTCCTCGTCGGCTGCTATCCTGCCGAAAGCCCTTCCGCTGTGTACTGCCTTAAGGCGCTTGACCGTGTTCTGGAGAGCCACGGCGTTTTTCATATCCGAACGGCAAAGCTCGTGCCGTATACCGTCGGTTGTATATTCGATGGACGCGCAGCCGATATACTGGATATATTCGATATCATCCATATCGGTTATGGTGACCGATTTAATTTCGCCGTCCTCAGTGCATATATGGAGCGTTTTTCCGTTAACTCCGCCTCCGCCTGTCACATATTCGTTTTCCCGCGAAAGGTTGTAGCGGAATACAAACTGCGGTTCGGCGTCAAAGGAAGCGTTCACGCGTCCGAGCACCTTGTCGTAAAGGCTGCGGTTTGTTTTTAGTTTAGGAGGCATATATTCACCTTGTAATTAACAGATGAGTTAATTTGAATTAATATTATTTGTTTTACATCCGGGCTTCCCGGCTGTAAAACACCTTAAAAAGCGCGTTAAGCGCGTCCGGGCGGTGCGCTTTGCGCAGCGCGTTCGCTCGGCCGAGGGGGTTCCAAAAAATATCGAAACGATATTTTAGGGCGAAAAGCGAGCGAAATATCCAAGTTTACTTGCAAAACCCCGGTTTTGCAAGTCAAACGTTATAGATAGAGTTCTATCTTTCTGAAGCTTTTTCTGTCGAGAGCCATAACATCGGGTATCTCGAAACGGTTGCCGTCCACATCTGTGAGGACAAGCCGGCTTTCGGACACCTTGGCGATGTTGCGGAAGGTGTCATGCATGGCAAAGGACATCCTGCCGTGGTTGGTTTCGGTTTCCCAGTAGGAATAGCCGAATCTTTCTTTTAATGAAAAGATTTTTTGTATTACGGGTGTAAAATATTTTCTTTTCAACTCTTTTTCTATTATGTCGCGGCCCTTCCCGTCGAAATCGCCGAGGCTTTTTATTACGCCGTATTCATTACCGTCCTTGTCGGTGACGGATATGAATGTGTCGGCGGAATCATAAGGGAAAGCCCTGTGGAAGAATACGCGACTGAGGTCCTGCCATACCGGCTCTTCCGAAGAGGAAGTGTCCAGGTCGTCCTTTTTAACCATGGGTATAAAGGCGTTGACGCAGGGGAAACCGTTGTCGGTTTCGTAAAATTTCGCGTTTTCCGGTGTCAGATATACTATTTTTACTATTTCAAGAAAATCATTTTTTTCCATTATAAACCTCTCTTTAAGGTTATAGCTTGTCTTCGGCTCCGTAAGCGAATGCTTCCGCCCGAGGCGAAACAAACTTTTTGCCATAAGCGGCTTAGCCGCTTATAGCGCCTATTCTTCAATGCCGATGGTTTTCAGCGCTTCCGCCTGCATTTTATAAAGCTCGAAGTATTTACCCTTCTTTTTCAACAGCTCGAGCGCGGTGCCCTCCTCCGGCATTTTACCGTTTTCAAGCACTATGAGCTTATCCGCGTCGCGGAGTGTCGAAAGCCTGTGGGCAATAATTATCGTCGTTCTGTCTCTGGTAAGGTTGTCGAGCGCGTCCTGTATCTGCCTTTCCGTTTGGGTATCCATAGCGGCGGTAGCCTCGTCGAGCACCAGAATACAGGGGTTTTTAAGCACCGCTCTTGCGATGGAAAGGCGCTGCTTTTCACCGCCGGAAAGCTCCTTGTATCCGAAACCTACCATTGTTTCATAAGCGTCGGGGTATTTGACAATAAACTGATGCGCGGAGGCAATCTTCGCCGCGGCGATAACTTCCTCGTTGGTGGCGTCGGGGCGCGCGTAGCGGATGTTGTCCATTATTGTGCCGCGGAACAGATAGGTTTCCTGGGACACGATGGCAACCGCCGAACGCAGCGTTTCAAACGACAGGCTTTTTAGATTAACGCCGTCGATGAGCACCTCTCCGGATACGGGGTCGTAAAGCCGGGTCAGCAGGTTCGCCAGCGTCGATTTACCGGCGCCGGTCTGTCCGACAATGCCGAGCGTTGACCCTGCCGGGACATTGAAGGAGATATGATCTATTACAATTCTGTTTTCTTCATATGAGAAGGTGACGTCTTTGAATTCCACCTCACCCTTCAGGCTGTTGAGGGTTACGGGATTTTCCGCTTCCTTGACTTCCGGTATGGAGTCGCTTATCTCAAACAGTCTCTGCAGAGCGTTGAGACATTCCGACCACCAGTTGGAAACGTCCGCGAAGAAGTCGAGAGGGTCATATATCATGCCGACATAGGCGATAAAGGTCATCAGCTTGCCGTAATTGAGATTGCCGGTATGCTTCATAACCTGCCAGCCGCCGACAGCCCAGACCACATACACGCCGAGCTTCATCATAAAACCGAGCATACGGAAAACCTTGTTGGCGGTGACGCCGATAACCGTCTGCGCATCCGCCTGTGCTTCCGAACGGTGCTGGAATCTCTTTATCTCGGTTTCTTCCCTTGAAAATGATTTAACGACTCTCATTCCGTTGAGTACGTCCGATATAAGGGAATTGAAGGAGCGACGTTTGGAATAGGACCTTGCGTGCAGCTTCCCGAACATTGTAAAGGTGACTTTGAACGCTATTATAAATATAGGTATCGTTATAAAGGTATAAAGCGTAAGTATCGGATCCATAAGCAGCATCACGACGAGCACAGCCAGAAGCTGAAGTATGCTCGTGACCAGATATGGGAACCCGTTGCAGAAGAACCAGTATATCGTCGTGGCGTCGGAATTTATCTGAGTCATAAGTCCGCCGGTCTGGCGGCTTGTGAAAAATCTCAGCGAAAGCCCCCCGATGGTGTCGAATATGGTCTTTTTAAGATCATATACCACTTCGGCGGCAACCTTCGCGCTAATAATTCCGTTGATTACGGAAATAAGAAGCGATAAAAGGCGAACGCCGATAATCATCAGGATTATCTTGCCGATTTCACCGTACATGCTTCCGCTTTCGTTTAGCACTTCGTTATAAAAAATGTTATTGGAAACATACGGGGAAATGATACCAAGCCCCGCCACCATGATAAAGGTCAGGAATATCATGTAAATGTAGGCTTTATATTTTAAGAAAAGCTTTGCCAGGCGTTTTACAAGCTTGGCCTTTTCCATGCATTTGGGGCATATTTTTCGGTCGGCATCCGGGTATCTGCGATGGCATTTAGGACAAAAATGAGCTTCCTCGTTTTCACCCTTCAGTTTTTCCTCGTCAACCTTGCCGTCTTTTTTAAGCTGGTTTGCCGCGTCGCAGAGCACGTTCGCGTCATGCTTGCAGGAAGAGGTAAACCGCATTATTTCAACAGCCTTGCCGTCCTTTTCACAAACGGCACGTCCGCCGGAAATAAACAATTCGACCGCGTAATTTTCAAAATCCGCGATTATATATTCGCTGTAGTCGGTACATTCAAAGTATTCTGTGCGGTTTTCGGCTTTGGCTTTTCCTTCAAAGGTAACAAACCCTTCGGCAACCGCAATCTTTTCCTTAGTGAGAACAGCAAACACGTTCTTATATATGCCGTCCTTGCCCATATCGCTTTCCATGGTAATGACACACTCGTCCATAGGTATGCCCTTTTCGCCGAAAAACGCTACGAGCGACAGGGAGAATTTTTTTAGCTCTGTCATTTTTAATTACCTGCGGGACATTGCCGTGAGATGACCGTATCCCGGAAAAAATTCCTTCCGCGTGACAAACAGACGCCGTGAGTCGCATCTTTCGCGGAAACGCTTTTTTTATGCCGGCACAGCATAATGCCGGCAAAAACACATTCTAATAATACAATATATAAAAACAAAAAGCAAGCGTAATACTATATGTTTTAAAGTTTATTTGGTTGAGTAATTTGTACAATATATACAAAGTTATTTAACAAATAATCTAAATTAAATTAATAAAATTCATGTTTTTCATAAATTTTATATTATCGTATATTAACGCTTGCTTTTTATTATTATGAATATCAGTAATAATTACAACAAGGAGCCGCGATATTAGAAGATTAATAAAATAATTCCCGGACTTGTTTCGCGACATAGCCGTTATGGATGCGGCTGTAAACTCACGAAGTCTTAACGGGGTAGAAAAAAGCACGCGTGAGCGTGCCGATATGGTGACCCGTAGCAGATTTGAACTGCTGTTACCGCCGTGAAAGGGCGGTGTCTTAACCCCTTGACCAACGGGCCGTATTTTATTTATACCGCACAAACGGAGATATGGTAGCGGAAGTTGGATTTGAACCCACGACCTGCCGGGTATGAACCGGATGCTCTAGCCAGCTGAGCTATTCCGCCGTATACCCCCGCCGTGCGACTTACGTATTATAACAACAAAAATTTATGTTGTCAATAGTTAAATTAAAAAAATACAAAAATGACGGTATAATATACTTGCCAAAAAATAGCTTGTCTGATATAATGAACAAAAGGTCGTAAAGGTGTTGATATTGTTTCGGAATGACAGGATTTTTAGATATATGGTTTGGAAGCGCGCTTTAAAACGCCCGATAAGCAAATTGTCGTTTTTGCGGTTTAGCGCTGTCCCTTAACTATTTGCGGGACGGCAACAATTTTGACAAGTCGAACCGTTCTATAAACAGAACTCCAAAAAGCTTGCGGTTCGGCGGAAAGACATGGTTATATAAATGCCCGGCGATTTTATACTGCATGAAAAGCCCATACCTTATTTTACGTCGTCCTTATTTGATTCATACGGTGTTAAGCATTGTTTTACCACAAAGCACGGCGGTGTCAGCACAGGCTTTTTTAAAAGTCTTAATTTTGCCGCCGGAAACGGTTCGACCCGTGATACAGCGGAAAATTTATATAAAAATCATGACACAGCCGCACATCTGCTGGGACTTACAGCCGACGATGTATGCCGCACATATCAGGCTCATACGGATATGATAGAAATTGTGGGTAAGTCACGGAGAGGGACAGGGCTTACCAAGCCGGCTTTTTCTCACAGAGCGGACGGGCTTATCACAAACGAGGAAGGCGTGGCGCTTTCGGCGCGCGCCGCCGACTGTGTTCCTATATTATTATATGACACAAAAACAGACACCGCCGGAGCCGTGCATTCGGGGTGGCAGGGAACCAAAAAGCAGATAGCCGTAAAAGCGGTAAAGCTTTTTGAATCTTTGGGAAGCAAACCCGAAAATATCATCGCCGCGCTCGGTCCCTGCATAAAAGGCTGCTGCTATGAGGTGGGCGGGGAATTTTACGACCATTTCTCCAGTAATCCGGAAGCTTTTTCCGTAAGAGAAGGCAAAATCTATTTTGATCTTACGTCGGTTATAACAAAGGCTCTTATAAACTGCGGAATAATCAAAGAAAACATTCAGGTATGCCCTCTCTGCACCTGCTGCGAAAGCGAATTGTTCTTTTCTTACCGCCGCCAGGGAAACGACAGAGGCACAATGGCGGCTTTTATTACGGTAAGACGAAAAATAACATAAAAATATACGCAATACGAAAGGCGGAGCTGTAAAATGAGCGTTGAAGCTGAAGCTGAGACAAAAATAAAAATATTCCATTGCGCCGACCTGCATCTTGATTCACCCTTTTCGCTATCTACCCCGGCTCAGGCGGAACAGCGTAAAATCGAGCTGCGCAGCGCCTTTACGTCGGCAATAATGGTGGCAAAGCAGGAAAAAGTCGAGCTGTTTTTCATATCCGGGGATTTGTTTGATTCGGAATACGTCACCAGAGACACCGCCGAGCTTTTAATAAGTGAATTCAATTCGTTTCCGGATTGCCGGTTTTTTATATCCCCCGGAAATCATGACCCGTATAACGATATTTCACCCTATAAAACAGTGGCTTTTCCCCAAAACGTGCATATTTTCGGTGGTATAAAGGAAAAGGTGGAAATTCCAGAGCTGAATGTAAACGTATACGGCGTGGGATTTACCTCAATGACCTATATGTCAAGCCCGGCGGTGGGCTACGGTCAGCTTGATAAATCCAAAATAAACATACTGGTATGTCACGGCGACATGACCTCTCCGCTTTCGTCGAACGGACCCGTGACAAAAGCCGAAATCGCACAGTCGGGTTTCGATTATATCGCACTCGGTCATATACACGCGCCATCCGGGGTATGCAAGGAGGGCGGAACATACTACGCTTATCCGGGATGTCTTGAGGGCAGAAGCTTTGATGAACCGGGCTATCACGGCGCGCTTATAGGCACCGTGAGCAAGGGGGAAGTAAATTTAAAGTCGATGAGATTTTCAAAGAGGAGATACGAAACCATTCGGGTCGATGTGACGGATGTTTACGGTAAATCGGCGATAATCGAGACGATCAGAGGCATAATCCGTCCCTACGGCAACGACACCGCCATTCGCGTTATAATGACCGGAACCGTTCCCGAGCCGTTTATCATAACACCGGCGGAAATAGGGAAGGGCTATGAATATCCTTTCAGAATTGAAATTATCGATTCCACCGTACCCTCCATTGATTTTACAAAGCTGGAGAGGGATACCACTTTAAAAGGGGTTTTCTATTCCAAAATGACCGACAGGCTGTCCAAATGTGTTCCCGGCGGCGATGATTACGCCAAGCTGCTTATGGCGCTTAAATACGGTATTTCCGCGCTGTACGACAGGAATATTATCGATTTCGGCGGAGGAGAAGGCAATGAATAATTCAAACGCCAACATTAACGCTAACGCTAACGCTAACGTTAACGTTAACGGAACATATATTGAAAGAATAGATATAACCTCCTTCGGTAAGCTAAAAAACACGACCATTATACCGACAAAAGGCTTGAATCTCCTTACCGCTCCGAACGAAGCGGGAAAATCCACCGTCGCGGCGTTTATAAAATTTATTTTTTACGGCTTCGGCGGTCAAAGAAAGCAGGCTGTCGCCGAAAACGAAAAGCTGCTGTATATGCCTTGGAGCGGCACAAGGGCGGCGGGAGGTATCACAATAATTACGCCCGAGGGAAAATTCCGCGTGGAAAGAGCGCATTCGTCGTCTAAGGAAACAATTGATGTATATGATGTCTACACCAGAAAATCGGTCTTTACCGGAATGGTACCGGGAGAAGTTTTTTTCGGCCTCGGCGAGGAATCTTTCCTAAAAATTCTATATTTCCGACAGCTGTATCTGCCGAAAAACGGCGACGACGCCTTAGCGGAACAGATACAAAACCTGATATTTTCCGCCGACGAAAAAACCAATGCGGAACGCGCCGCAAAAAGGCTTAAGGAAGCGCGCGCGGCATTAAAAAACAACCTGAAACGGGGTCTTATACCCGACCTGGAAAGCGAGCTTACGGCATATGAGGAAAAGCTTGCGTCGTCGCTTGATATAAAACGCGAATTGGACGGCGTATTGGTTTCACTGAGTGAGAAAAAGCAAAAGATAGCGTTTAATGAAGAAAAGCTTGCCATGCTTGAAAAGGAAGCCGAAAATATCGTCAAATTCGAAGCAAAAAAACGTCTTGACGGGCTTGTCGCTCTGGCAAAACGCAAGCAGGAGGCAGAAGCGAAATATAACGAATGCATGGCATCCTTCGACGGAGGCACGGCTCCGGAAACAGGCTTTGTCCAGGAGCTTATTAACGACAACGCGCTTTATTCGATGATTGAAAAGCGTCTTGACGAAACCTCGAAGGAAATCAAGGATGAAACCAAACGCTGCGAAATGGCAAAGGAGGCCTCCCCGTTTTTCGAAAACGACCCCGAAGGAATTAAAAAGAAGCTAAAAGCCGGGCGTACAATTTCGCTGCTGTTTTTTGCCATAAGCATCGGTTTGATAATATTCGCCGGTATCCGTTTCTTAAATCATGGGCTTGACACGTTGTTTTACGCTTCGTCCGTTGCTTTCGCGTTGATTTTTATCATAAGCGCTGTTACGGCGTTTAAAACACCTTCCTTCATTAAGGAGCTTGGGTTTTCGACCAAAAGCGAGCTTGTGAAGGCCGTTTCCGATTTTCCGGTAATAAAGCTGAGAGCGGAGGAAAGAGCGAAAAAAATACAATCCCTTGAAAAAGCCTATTCAGAGGATGCCGATAAATATAACGAGCTAAAACGCTCGATAGACAGCCGTATCAGGCGTTATATGTCGGAAGAGAATATCACCTACGGACTGGCTATTCAGAAGATGCTTAATCTTTCGATGGAAGCGGGAACGCTTAAAGCCGAATGCATGACGCTTGAGGACAGACTTGAAGCCTCCTTAAACGAGGTAAATATTGAACAGCTGAAGCAAAAAGCGGAAGGCGCGGTTTTACCCGCGCGTGAGACGGCTGCCGTCAACCGTGAAACGGAATTTTATAAATCGGCAAATGACGGGCTGAAAAAGCAGGAAATAGAGCTTGAAAAGCAAAAAACGGCTTTCGAGGTGCGTTCTCCCTCGCCTTCCGTGCTTTTCGGCAAACGCGAAGCTGTTTTAAACAGGCTTGACGAATATAAAAACAAGTACGAATCTCTCGGAATAGCTCTTGAGATGCTTGAGGAATCGGGAAACTTTATGAAATCCACCGTTTCGCCCAAGCTGGCGCAGCTTTCCTCGGCATATTTTACCGCCGCGACCGACGGCAAATATCCGTCCATGCAACTTACAACCGACCTTATGATGTCGGTTTCCACCTCCGAAGGCGAAAAATCGGCGGATTATCTTTCGGGCGGAGCAAAGGATACGGCATATTTATGTTTAAGGTACGCGCTTGTCGAATTGCTTTACGATCGTAAAAGACCTTTTATAATACTTGACGACGCTTTTTCCCGCATAGACGACGACAGATTAAAGCTAATGCTCAAATCTCTTCTCACTCTGGCGGAAGACCAGCAAATTATACTGTTTACCTGTCATGTAAGAGAAAGCTGTTTTCTTAAGGGAATCACCGATAAGATAAACGTGCTTGAAATATAAATTGAGGATATTATAATGGAACTGAGCACGTCCGTATATTTCGTAAAAGGAATAGGCGAAGCCAGAGCCAAGGCGTTTTGTAAACTCGGCGTTTTAACGGCGCAGGATCTTATCGGCTTTTTTCCGAGAGCCTACGAGGAGCGCGGAGCGGTTAAAAAGCTTATCGAATGCCGCGACGGAGAGGTGTGCTCGGTAATTATACAAATCGACACGCCGCCCAAGGAAGCGCGCGGAAAGACAGGCTTGTATTATGTAAAAGTCAGCGCGAGCGACGATACCGACACGCTTTACCTGACCTTTTTCAACAATAAATGGATTGCGTCGTCCCTTACGCAGGGAAGGCTGTTTCGCATATACGGCAGGATAGTTTTCGGCATATACGGACGCGAAGCCATCAACCCGATTATCGAGCCTTATTCACCGGATTTGCCCGCGGTTACGCCGATATATCCCTTAACCGACAACCTTACGCAAAAGCTGATAACCAAAGCGGTACAGACCGTGCTGCCGTTGGCGGAAAATCTACCGGAAATACTGCCCGATTCGCTGAGAAATCAATTCGCGTTGATTTCCAAAGCCGAGGCGGTAAGGAAGATACACGTGCCCGAAAGCATGGAGGACACCGTTTTGGCGGTGCGTCGTCTCGCTTTTGAGGAGCTTCTTATATTCAGGCTGTCGCTTTCCAAGCTGAGATCAAAGCAGATAAAGAAAAAATCGGCGCCCTTTTCGCAAAAGGGTACGGGAGTCCGGTTATTTTTTGAAAAGCTTCCGTTTGAGCTGACCGCGGCGCAAAAGCGGGCTGTAAAGGAGATTTTTGCCGATATGCAAAAGGACAGCCCCATGATGAGGCTGGTTCAGGGCGATGTGGGAAGCGGCAAGACCGTGCTCGCGGCGGCTGCGGCGTTTCTCGCCGTAAAAAACGGTTATCAGGCGGCGATTATGGCGCCTACCGAGATACTTGCCGTACAGCATTTCAACACGATTACGGAAATGCTCGGTAAATTCGGAATAAGCACCGTGCTTCTCACCGGAGGCATGAGCGCGTCGCAAAAGAAAAACGCCAAGGAAGCTGTCGCCAAAGGCATCGCGGATGTAATAATCGGCACCAACGCCGTCATACAATCGGGTGTGGAGTTTTTTAAGCTGGGACTTGCCGTAACAGACGAACAGCACAGGTTCGGAGTAATTCAACGCGCGTCGCTCATAACCAAGGGAGAGCGAGACATAACGCCGCATACCCTTGTTATGTCGGCGACACCCATACCCAGAACCCTCAGCCTTATTCTTTACGGGGATCTTGATATATCCGTTCTTGACGAGCTTCCTCCGGGAAGGCAAAAAATTGAAACCTACGCTGTCGAAAGTCAAAACCGCGAGAAAATAAACTCATTCCTGCGCGGGGAAATAAAAAAGGGCAGGCAGATATTCGTCGTCTGCCCGCTGGTGGAGGAATCGGAAACCCAAGACGCTCTTTCGGCGGAAGAAAAGCTTGACGCCATTAAAGCTGATTTCCCCGAATTCACCTCCGCGCTGCTTCACGGTAAAATGAAAGCAAAGGATAAAAACATTATAATGGCGGATTTTAAATCCGGAAAGATAAAAATACTTGTTTCCACCACAGTGGTGGAGGTGGGAGTGGACGTCCCCAACGCCACGGTGATGGTGATCGAAAATTCCGAACGCTTCGGCCTTTCC
>JAQVQF010000044.1 GCA_028701715.1 Eubacteriales bacterium
GGGGATTGGGTGATGTGATAGGCTCGCTGCCCGAAGCGCTGCAGAAGGAATATAACGGCGAAGCGGATATACGCGTCGTGCTTCCTCTTTACGGACAAACGGATGCCGCATACCGCAAACAAATGACTAAAATCGGTGAAATTACCGTCCCGCTCGTCTGGAGAAATCAATACTGCGGGATTTTTTCGCTTGTGAAAAAGGGTGTAACGTATTATTTTATCGACAACGAGTATTATTTTAACCGCCAGACGCTGTACGGTCATTACGACGACGGCGAGCGGTTTGCCTTTTTTTCAAAAGCGGTGCTTGAAATAATCCCGCATATAGGCTTTTTCCCCGATATTCTTCATGCTCACGATTGGCAAACGGCGCTCACGGTGATATATTTGAAAAACAAATATCGGGCGCTGGAGGGCTACGGTTCGATAAAAACCGTATTTACCATACATAATATAGCGTATCAGGGCATTTACAACCCGGGGATTCTCGGGGATGTTTTCGACCTTTCCGAAACCGAAGCCAGGGTGATGGAATATAACGGCGAAATTAATCTTATGAAAGGCGCCGTTGTCTGCGCCGACAGGGTTTCCACCGTTTCGCCCACTTACGCCAAGGAAATACTGTCGCCGAAATTTTCACACGGGCTCCATTATATCCTCGAGCAAAACAAGGGTAAAATAACCGGTATTTTAAACGGTATAGACCGCGAATATTATAACCCGGCAAAGGACAGAGAGATTGCCTGTCGTTTTTCTTATAAAAATACGGAAGGTAAAACGGAAAACAAAATTGATATGCAAAAAGCGCTCGGTCTTCCGGTGAAACCCAACGTTCCCGTTTTCGCAATTATTTCCCGCCTTGTCGACCATAAAGGGCTTGACCTTGTGACGCTTGCGGCGGACGATATACTTAAAAACGACATCCAGCTTGCGGTGCTCGGCAAGGGCGATTATTATTACGAAAACTTTTTTACCCGCCTTTCTGAAAAATATCCCGATAAAGTGGCGGTGTCGTTGGTGTTCGATAAGCTGCAATCCAGAAAAATATACGCCGGCAGCGATATATTCCTAATGCCTTCACGAAGCGAACCCTGCGGGCTTTCGCAGATGATAGCTTCCCGTTACGGCACGGTGCCTTTAGTCAGGGAAACCGGCGGGCTTTACGATTCCATTAAGGATATAGGCTGCGAAAGCGGCGGCAACGGCTTTACCTTTGCGCCTTATTCGGCGTGGGAGCTTTTACAGGCGGTTAATCGGGCTGCTGAATATTACAAAGACAGGGAAAAATGGACATCTCTTGTGAAAACAGTTATGAAATGGGATTTTTCCTGGAAAAAGTCCGCAAAGGAATATATCAGACTGCTGTACAGTTAAGGAGCAACATATGAATTTTACAAAAGAGGAAATACGCGAGGAACTGATAAATAAGGTTTCGCGTTATTTCGCCGTGTCGCCCGGGGAAGCCACCGAAGAGCAGATGTACAGGGCGACCGTGCTTTCGGTACGGGATATTTTGGCGGAAAAGGACCGAAAATATCAAAACTCAATAAAGAAAAAGGCGGCAAAGCGCGTTTATTATCTATGTATGGAGTATTTAATCGGTCCCTCGCTGAAAAACAATCTGTTTAATCTGGAGCTCACCGATTTATACCGTGAGGTTATTTCGGAAATGGGCTTTTCGCTGGATAAAATATGCGCTATGGAGCAGGACCCCGGTTTAGGCAACGGCGGATTGGGCAGGCTCGCCGCATGCTATATGGATTCGCTCGCCACTCTCGGTTACCCGGCAAGGGGTTACTCCATCTGTTACGAATACGGGCTTTTCAAACAGAAAATAGTGGACGGCGAGCAGCTTGAGCTGCCCGATATATGGTTGCCCAACGGAGAAGTCTGGCTTGTCCCGCGTGAAGACAAAGCGGTGAGGGTAAGATTGGGCGGCAAGGTCGACGAGGTATGGAATAACAATCATTTGGATATCGTGCATACCGAATATGATGAAATAGAAGCGGTGCCGTATGATATGTTCATTTCCGGTTACCGGTCGGAAGCGGTGACGCCGCTTCGGTTATGGAAGGCGAAAGGCGTTAACGATTTTAACATGGAAGCGTTCTCGCAGGGGCAGTATCTCAAGGCCGTGGAGGAAAACACCATAGCGGAAACCATAACCCGCGTGCTGTATCCCGCCGACAATCATCACGAAGGCAAGCTGCTGAGGCTGAGTCAGCAGTATTTCCTTGTTTCCGCTTCGCTTCAGAATATACTTGCCAAGCATATTCAAAACTATAAAACGCTCGATAATTTTTCGGACAAAGTTGCCGTTCACATTAACGACACCCACCCGGCGTTGGCAATTCCGGAACTGATGCGGCTGCTTATGGATATGCATAACTACAACTGGGAAGAAGCATGGGATATCACCGTAAAAACTGTTTCCTATACCAATCATACCGTGCTGCCGGAAGCCATGGAATGCTGGAACGACAACCTTTTCCGCATCAAGCTGCCGCGTATTTATACCATTATAAAGGAAATCAACCGCCGTTTCTGCACGGAAGCCTGGGATAAATTCCCCGGCAGCTGGGATAAAGTCAGCCGCATGGCGGTGCTCAGCCACGGCCTTGTCAAAATGGCAAATCTTTCGGTGATAGGCTCTCATTCGGTAAACGGAGTGTCGAAGCTTCATTCGGATATATTGAAAAATCATGTGTTTAATGATTTTGACGATATTTATCCGGGCAGGCTGACCAACGTCACCAACGGCATCGCCCACAGACGCTGGCTGTGTTGCTCCAATCCGCGCCTTGCCGCGCTTATAGAGGAATGTATCGGCGACGGCTACAGAACCAAGCCGCGGGAGCTTGAAAAATTCGCGGCATTTAAAAACGATTCTTCCGTGCTTGACAGAATGGCTGAAATAAAGCATAAAAACAAGGAGGATTTCGCGTCCTTCATATATAAAAAGACCGGTACGGTTATCGATCCCGATTCGGTTTTCGACGTTCAGGTAAAGCGCCTTCACGAATATAAAAGGCAGCTTATGAACGCGCTGCATATCACGTCCCTTTATGTGAGGCTGAAGGAAAATCCCAACCTCAAAATAATGCCGCAGACCTTTATATTCGGAGCAAAAGCCGCTCCGGGCTATTATCTTGCCAAGGATATTATCAGATATATATGCTATCTTGCCGCGGATATCGAAAACAATCCCATAACCAAGGGCAAGCTCAAGGTCGTTTTTCTTGAAAACTATTCGGTTTCTCTTGCCGAAAAGCTTATTCCCGCCGCGGAAATAAGCGAGCAGATTTCCCTTGCCGGTAAGGAAGCGTCCGGTACCGGGAACATGAAATTCATGATAAACGGAGCGCTCACCATCGGCACCCTCGACGGCGCGAATGTCGAAATGGCGGAAGCGGTGGGACGCGACAACATATTCATTTTCGGGCATACCGCTCCGGAGGTGGACGAGCTGTGGAAGAAGGGTTATGCGTCTTCTTATTATTACAATAATAATGTATACCTGAAAAAAGCCGTTGATTCGCTTCAGACAGGCTATAACGGCCGTTCTTTTTCCGATATTGCCAATTATCTGCTGTATTCCTACGGCATATCCGACCCTTTTATGTGCTTTGCCGATTTCGCATTTTATGCCGAGGCGCATAAAGCGGCCGCCGCCAAGTATCTCGACAAACGCGCGTGGAACCGCTCTGCGCTTATGAATATAGCAAAAGCGGGTGTTTTCGCCGCCGACAGAAGCGTCGACGAATACGCTGCGAATATATGGGATCTCAAATCGTATCATGACTGAACGCCAATACCGCGTAGCATATTACGAAAACGGAAAGAAAACCGAAAAGCTTGTCAAATATACGGGCAGGGCTTTTTCGGTATGCACGGAAGGTCATGGGCTGACTTCCGCCTGCCTTAAAATATACGACGACGACGGCTTTGTTGCCGAAGCCGCCGGGGTTAAGAACGGGGAAACCCATGTTTTTGTTTTCCCCGAATTGGAACGGGGCTGTTATCGGTTTCATATAGAAGCGGCATCGTCAGCCGGACAATTTACCTCCGAACCTCAGAGAATGCTTGTCGTAAATAACATATACAATACCATAACCCCGCCGAACGGTATTATATATCAGATATTTCCCGACCGTTTCGCCAAAGGAGGCACGGTACCGGTGCGCCGGGACGTTGTTATAAACGACGACTGGTACGGGGAAATTACCCAATACCCGGAAAATCCGGGGGATTATGTGGAAAACAACGAATTTTTCGGAGGAACCCTGTACGGAATAACGGCAAAACTCGATTATTTAAGCGGCATGTCATGTAAATGGATTTATCTCAATCCCATTTTTACCGCTTATTCCAACCATAAATACGATACCGGAGATTTTCTTTCGACAGACGCCATGTTCGGCGGTGAAGCGGCGCTTGAACGCCTTATCGCCGAATGCCATAACAGGGGTATGAAGCTTATCCTCGACGGCGTGTTTAATCATGTGGGACGCGATTCGGTGTATTTCGATTACAAGGGCATAAACGCGGGCGCGTATCATAATCTGAACTCCCCATACCGCGAATGGTTCGACATCCGCGACGACGGCGGCTATGACTGCTGGTGGGGTATAACCAATCTTCCCAAGATAAAAAAGACAAAATCCTACCGTCGGTTTATATGCGATACGGTTATCCCCAAATATATGAAAATGGGAATCGACGGCTGGCGGCTGGATGTAGTGGACGAATACGACAACGCTTTTCTTGAGGAAATAACCGCCTCCGCCAAGCGTATTGACCCCAACGCCGTTATTATCGGGGAAGTATGGGACGACGTTACCGATAAGGTCGCTTATTCCGAAAGAAAGTCATATTTTTACGGCGCGGCGCTCGATTCCGCCACCAACTATCCTTTGAGGGACGCTTTGATTAAATATATAAAAAGCGGCGACGCGGTTTACTTGAAAGAGGAACTGGACAATCAGATAAATCATTATCCCGAAGAAAAGCTCGACTGCATGATGAATATACTCGGAACCCATGACACGGAGCGCATACTCACCGTCCTGGGAGGCGACGATAACGGGAACAAAACGGGAAAAGAGCTTGCCGATCTGCGTCTTACGCCGCAGCAGAGGGAAAAAGGGAAAAAGCTGCTTATGGCGGCCTATGCTCTTCTCGCCTGTCTGCCGGGAATACCCGCGGTTTATTACGGGGACGAAGCAGGGCTTGAGGGCGGGCGCGATCCCTTTAACAGAAAACCCTTTCCATGGGGCAGGGAAGACGGGGAATTGGTTGGGTATTACAGAAAAATCAACGCCATCAGAGCGAATTCGCAGACTCTTATAAAGGGGAAAACCAAGATTCTTCAATGGAACGACGGGTTTTTTGCGTTTGAAAGAGAATGCGGGAGCGACATCTGCGGCGGAAAAATTTTCTGCGTCTGCAATATGTCGGCAAATCATGTTTATTATACGGACGGCTCTTATATACCGTTAAATCTAAGAGATAACAAAGTATATCCCGGCGAAACCGGTATTTACGGGGTGTGCTGATACATAATAGCGCTTTGAAAAGGATATTTGGCTTGAAGGATCATAAAAATATAAGAAAGGCGGGTGCGAGCCCATGCCAACCTTCATACCCGTTTGCGCGGGCTGCAGCGCATGGGCATTTATATGAAAGAATTAATTACACGCGCGCTTGAGAATTTAGGTGTCAAGAAGGGCGACTGCCTTTTGGTACATACCTCGTTTAAGGCTTTGGGCAAGGGCGTAAAGGCCGAAGATGTAATCAAAGGACTGACGGCCGCGATCGGAAACAACGGAACGCTGATCATACCCTCGCTTTCCTATTCGACTGTGACAAAGGAAGCTCCCTTGTTCGATGTAAGAAGCACCAAGGCCTGTATAGGCTATTTTCCGGAATTTTTTCGGAATTACAACGGCTCAATCCGTTCGGTTCATCCCACGCATTCATGCTCGGCGGTAGGAGCTGAGGCGGAGGAATTTGTTAACAGTCATTATATCGACCGAACGCCGGTGGGGGAAAATTCTCCGTTTCGCAAGCTTGCCGGATTCGGAGGAAAGATACTGTTTTTAGGCTGCTCCTCGGCTCCCAACACCTCCATGCACGGAGTTGAGGAGCTGGTCGTACCGGATTATCTGTACGGTGAGGACATTGAATATACGCTGACAAATTACGACGGCAAATCATATAATGCACTGTACCGTACCCACGGCTTTGCACACACGGCGCAAAGGTATGAAAGGGTTGAGGCGCTTTTAAACCAATACGAAATGTCAAAAGGAAAGGTTCTTGAAGCGCAATGCACTTTGATGTCCTCAGCGGCGCTTTGGAAAAAGGGAAAAGAGGCCATGGAGAAGGACAGCCACTTTTTTGTGGAAATATATTGATGAAAGAGATTGCTGCCAATGATTGAAGACAATATCGGAATTACTTTAAGCGAGGTCAGCGAAAGCTTCGGCTTGGGTTTGCCGGTTTCGTGGGAACATCTGAAAAACGGAAATATCAACCAAACATATCGCGTGGATGTTATTACAAAAAAAGGGAAACGCGCGTATATTCTTCAGAAGCTTAATTCCAATGCTTTTAAAACACCGCAGAAAAATGTGGAAAACCATGCGCTGATAACAAAGCATTTGCGTGAAAAACTGAAAAACGATCCCGACATAAGCAGAAAAACTGTGAAGCTCTATAAAACCGCAGAGGGAGGCTATCTGTATACCGACATAAAAGGCGACTATTGGCGAGCCATGACCTATATATACGGAGCGGTTTCGGTCAATAAACCCGACGACCTGATAATGCGGCGTACGGGCGAGGCTTTCGGCACATTTCAATCGTTGTTGTCGGACTGTCCGATTGCGCTGCTTCACGAGACCATATCCGGTTTTCACGATACGGAAAAACGAATGGAAGCGCTTGCGCAAAGCGCGAAAAATGATAAATGCGGAAGATTATCGGAAATCAAAAACGAATATGACCTTCTTATGTCGTTTCCCGCATACGCTTCTTTTTTCCGC
Organism: Eubacteriales bacterium; assembly: GCA_028701715.1. Classification (GTDB taxonomy): domain Bacteria; phylum Bacillota; class Clostridia; order Oscillospirales; family CAG-382; genus UBA1206. The sequence continues at coordinate 7,046 of JAQVQF010000044.1, forward strand.
AAAGAGTATGACGAGGGACGTATACCGTTGCGCGTAACACATAACGACACAAAGTGCAATAACGTTATGTTTGACGAAAAGACTTTCGAACCCCTGGCGATAATAGATCTTGACACGGTTATGCCGGGTTTTGCGGCGCATGATTTCGGAGACGCCTTGCGTTTCGGAGCAAATATCGCCGACGAGGACGAGGAAGACCTTTCGAAAGTCGGTTTTGATATGGATATGTTTCGGGCATTTGCCGAAGGATATATTCCGAAGGTAAAGGACAGCTTCGGCACATATGAGCTGGAAACTCTCCCTTACGGGGTTATTGCCATGACGCTGGAGTGCGCGGCGCGCTTTTTAACCGATTATTTGGACGGGGACGTTTATTTTATCACCCGGAAAGATAAGCATAACCTCCACAGGGCAAAATGCCAGGCGGCTCTGTTGAAGGATGAATTGTCGCGTTTCAACGAGATGAAAGCCGTTGTACGCGAAATTTGTTCCGGGAACGTCATGCGGCGTACGACTTATAGCGAACCTCTGTCCTTAAAAATGCACGTTTAACCTTAACGAACAGCCGTTTTATAAAAAAAACACATAAAAAGTTAACAAAATTAACAAATTGTATTGACATAATACAAATATTGGTATATAATGCAGAAGAATAAAAACAATTATACAATTTTGGCGGTGAGCTATGGGGAAAAATGATACAAAAAACACCGTCAACGGCCAAGCCGCCGTCAACGGCCAAGCCGCCGTGAGCAACCAATCCGCCGAATATGAGCTGATCCTTGCCGCAAGAAACAATGATGAAAACGCATTCGACCGGCTTTACAGACAATATTTGCCGGTTGTATTTTGGTGCGTTTCTTCCTTTTCACCTCCGTCGTCGGAAAAAGACGATCTGGTACAGGAAGGCGTTATCGGACTAATAAAAGCAATCCGTACCTTTGACAACATATCGTCATCCTTTCAAACATACGCCTCGCTTTGTATTAAACGCAGTATTATAAGCGCCTTGCGTAAATACAACCGTTCCAACCGTCTGGTTTATTCGGCGGATCTTACGGAAAATTCCGTTATTACGGAAAATCCCGATACGGACACAATAAACAGGGAAGACAACAGACGGCTTTATATGCGGTTTATCAAGGACCTTTCGCCTTTTGAAAAGAAAACCCTGGCTTTATATATTTCGGGTATGTCTTATGCTTCCATGGCGGAAAAATTAGGCTGTTGCGTTAAAAGCGTCGATAATGCCATTACAAGGATTAAATTAAAAATAAAGAAGCAGAAACGCGGTAATACACCCGAGCAGTTTAAGTAAAGCGGCCGCATGGCAGCCGGCGGTGAAAATCCGCCTGAGGGTTTATTATAAAAAATTCAAGCGAGGTAACAAGAATGTACGAAGACAAAACATTGGTTTGCAAAGAATGCGGGGCCGAATTCGTTTTCACTGCCGGTGAACAGGAATTTTATGCTACACGCGGCTTTCAAAACGAACCGCAAAGATGTAAAGCCTGCAGAGATGCGAGAAAAAATGCGGCTAAGGCTCCCAGGGAAATGTACAAGACAGTTTGCGCTAATTGCGGCAAAGAAGCTGTAATCCCCTTTCAGCCCACAACAGACAGGCCCGTTTATTGCAGCGAATGCTATGCTTCCATGAAGCAGAAATAGGCTGTCGTTTATAAACCAAAAAGTTATTGCCTGCAAAAAGACCGCCGCGGCGGTCTTTTTGTCATGTGCGGAAGAAACCCGTACGAAATATTTGACAAACAACTGCCGGGATGATATAATGTTTCATCATTGAGACAGTATTAATAAAGGAATTACAGTGGAATTTTTTATTGATCTAAAAGATTATAACAAGGACGGCAGTGTTTTCAAACGCACAGCCTCAAGATGCATAATTAAACGCGGGGACAAATATCTGCTTATTCACAGCAAATACGGCGAGTATAAATTTCCCGGCGGAGGAGTCGAAAAGGGCGAAACGCTTGAGCAAGCCGTTATACGCGAAGTAAAGGAAGAAACCGGATATACGGTGATACCCTCTTCATTAAAGCATTTCGGTGTGGTTCACGAAAAACGAAAGGGTATGACGGATGATATCTGCGAAATGGATTCGCATTACTTTTTCGGCGATGCTGAGGATATCCGCGGAAAACGCAGCCTCGACGAATACGAGGAGGAGTATAATTATCTCCCCGGTTGGTTCACATTGGAGGAAGCAATCGGAAATAATTCCGTAATAACGGAAATTAATACAATGCCTTGGATTGTGAGAGATACCGAGGTTATGAAATATATCAAAGGCTTAAATAATAAGGAAAAGATGTGATAACCATGTCAAAGCTTTGGGAAGGCCGTCTCGGCGGCAACGATTCGTCGCTCACCGATTCCTTCAATTCATCCATATCCTTCGATTCAAGGATGTATAAGCAGGATATAACCGGCTCCGTCGCCCACGCCCATATGCTTTCAAAACAGAAAATAATAACCGAAGCCGAAGCGTTGAGCATAACCGAGGGCCTTTGGGAAATATTGAGCGATATCGAAAGCGGTAAACTGAAAATAGATTATTCCGCGGAGGATATTCACACCTTTATCGAACAGGAGCTGACCTCCCGCATAGGCGATGCCGGAAAAAAGCTGCATACCGCGCGTTCCCGCAACGACCAGGTCGCGCTCGACCTGCGGATGTATCTGCGCGGCGAGGCGGACGAAATAATAAAGCTGTTAAAAAATCTGATAAAAATACTAAACGAAAAAGCCAAATTACATATAGACACCGTAATGCCCGGCTATACGCATATGCAGCGCGCCCAGCCGGTCACCCTCGCCCATTATCTTTTGGCTTATGAAGCCATGTTCGCACGCGACTGTCTCAGGCTCGGGGATGTGAAAAAGCGGATGAACGTAAGCCCGATAGGCAGCTGCGCTCTGGCGGGTACGACCTACGACACCGACAGATTTTTTGAAGCCTCCCTTTTGGGCTTCGACGCGCCCTGCGTCAATTCTCTCGACGGCGTTTCCGACCGCGATTTCTGCGTCGATTTTCTTGAGGCTTGCTCGCTTGTCATGACGCATCTTTCCCGTTTTTCGGAGGAGCTTATTTATTGGTCGGGCAGCGAGTTCGGATTCATAACCATGTCTGACGGCTTTTCGACAGGCTCGTCCATAATGCCGCAAAAGAAAAACCCCGACGTCGCGGAGCTTGCGCGTGGCAAGACGGGCAGGGTTTACGGCAATCTTATGGGTATGCTGACCGTGCTGAAGGGTCTTCCGCTTGCGTATAACAAGGATTTACAGGAGGACAAGGAATTCGTTTTCGATTCCGCGGACACCGTGAAAGCGTGTCTTACCATTTTTGCGCCCATGTGCGAAGCGATGACCGTCAACGCCGATAAAATGCGAAAGGCCGCGTCGTCCGGATTTATCAACGCCACCGACTGCGCCGATTATCTCACCAAAAAAGGGCTGCCCTTCCGTGACGCGTATAAGATAACCGGCAAGCTGGTCGCGGAATGCGTTATAACGGGCGAAACATTGGAAACGCTTCCTCTTGACAGATACAAGGAATACAGCGTTTTGTTTGACGGCGATATTTACGAAGCGATAAGCCTTGAAACCTGCGTCGGCAGACGCAATTCATACGGCGGTCCCGCTTATGATGCGGTAAAAATTCAAACAGAAGTTTTTGATAAATTTATAAAGAATAACGAATAACAAATAACGATATAAAAACGCCGGGTAATCGGCGTTTTATTTTTAAATATATATTATATTGTATAGTTTATTCTATTAATTTTATTCTATAGCTTTAATTGTAACTATTAATCCCTCATCATAAGTGAAACCGTCTTTATTTGAGTTTTCTATTATATAATTACTGAACAGACAATACCAATATCCGTTTACAAGTGCTGCTGTTTTTAAGTATTTTTCAGCATAACAGATAATTTTAACCGATCCGTCCGAAAAGTCATAAACACAAAGCAAACCGTTAACATTTACATTTGCGTGAGTTTCATAATAAGAATTGCCGTTATTATACTCTACATTGCAAATAAAATATACCTTTTCGTTTTCGTGTTTTAATGATACGAATATGTACTCTGTCGAATCGAGGAATGCAGAAAATTCTTCGGTTACTGGTATATTAATAGAAAAGCAGCCGTTATCCTTTACCAAATACAGCTTCTTTCTGCTTGCGACAAGAAAAGAATCATCGTAATAGCACAAAACTTTTATATAATGTCCTGGTGAAAATAAAATATTAACCGTATCATTGTTTATATCATAAGTTAAAATCGAAGAATCGGCTTGGCAATAAAGAACTCCGTCTTTTAAATTTGATATGTCTACATTATTATATTTACCGAGAGTTTTAATTTCTTTTCTACTGCCGTCTTTTATATCAATCATAAATATTTCGGATATTGTATCCTTACCTTTAGTATAGAATTTATAATTAACAAAAACATATTTATCATTGGCGAATAAACAATGACAATTATTATTTGTACTTCCTTCTTCCTGATATAATATATTTCCTTCAGCATCGCATACCGTTAAGCAGTATTTTTCTGCCATGTTTTCATCCGTATAACGACTAATAGACCATTTTATTCCGCGTTCGGAAGGCTTTGGTATGTGTAATGATTCCTGGGCGACTTCGTCTTGATCAACCGGTATGGGTATTATCCCTTTATCGGGATCAATTTCAAACCAGCAAGCGGTTTCCGCAAGGTTCATTCCCGCATCCTCTACATCGCTTTCGTCCCCTTCCTTTGGTGCGATATAAATATATCGACGATTATAGACAATTCTTACAAATACTCGACCGGTTTGAGGTGTATATCCGAATATATCAATATAAGGGGTTTCCACATTGTACAATTGTGCTAATTCATGTTGAGTTTCGTTGGAACTTTCATTTGAATATGAATATTTCAGTTGATATGATGTAGGGAAACTATCCGAAAACGCTGGTATATTAAAGGAAATATCACCCTTATACACCCCAATTAATGAAGGCGAATATATTTTTTCTGTTGAAAGGGTATCGGAAATGTCGGTTTCGTCTGATTCAATGTACGAAACACCCGCTTCGTTTCCGCTTTGCGGTACGGGTATCATTAATACGACCGATATTGCAATACACAAACAGACAATGGCAGCGGTAAGCTTAAGTATATAATTTGGTTTTATTCGTTGCCATTTATTATTTATATTTGTATTGCCATGTATTACCCCTGATTTTTTAGCGGAAGAATTAAAAATACGTTTTTTTGTTTCGCTGTTAATGCGATAATCGGTGTCGATATTACTCTCTCCCAAACGAACAATCTGTTCGTCTGTCAGGGTTGTCATAAAATCGTTCAGTTTTTTATCCATTTAATATACCCTCCAATGCTTTTTCGAGCTTTTTCAACGATCTCGCAAGACGTTTTTCAACCGCGTTGATTGAAAGCCCGGTCGCCTCGGCAATCTGTGCGGATGTTTCCCGGAGATAGTATTTTCTGAAAACAATCGTCCCGTTTGGCTTTTTCAATTTTAAAAGCTCAGTAAATAAGATTTCTTTTTCTTCTTTTTTAAGGAATTCTTCCTCGGCACCGCCGCAGGCGGAGGGTATATCCGGAGTTTGTTCGCTCTCAAGTGAAATAAAAGCAAAATCATGCTTGCCGTTAAGAGCGCGGTGGCGGCTGACCGCTATGTTTCTCGCTATAGTTATTAAGTATACCTTAAGCGAACCGGCGGAAGCATCATAACCGTCCATACTTCGGTAAAACGACCAAAATACATCGCTTACCGTTTCCTCGATGTCCTCCTTTGCGGCCGAATAATTAAGATGGCGATAAACCACTGAATATACAATACCGGAATATTCTCTGATAACGGCTTCGAAGAATTTATCTTTGTTTTGCGTTTTCATGTCGATAAGATGGCTCTCCGTCATACCGTAACGCCCCTCCTCCTACCGTAAAGCGTCCCTCACGGAAGGTCTGAAATCAACATTCATTCATTAACTATATTCGCAAACGGGGAACGAAAACCGCCGTTTTTCCGAAAAATAATTTTTGTTGTATAAAACAACCCCGGTCGCCCGGGGTTAATTCAATTTACCGCCTTATATATCTCGCCCTTGCCCACGCCTCTGTCGGCTGCGACGGCTTTTATCGCGTCCATCTTGGACAGCCCTAAGTTGACATAATGCGTGACGTGCTGCTCCGCGGACATGTCGTACCAAAATTCGTCCTTATCGGAGGGTATATACCCGCCGACGACTATCACATACTCGCCCTTTATGCTCTCGGCGGAGGAAACCTCCTCAAGCAGCCTTCCGAGCGTGGAGCATGTTATCTTTTCGTTGAGCTTGGTAAGCTCCTTGCAGAGCGTCGCGGCGCGGTCGCCGAAGGCGGAATATAAATCCCCGATAACCTTTTTAAGGTCGTGCGGAGGCGAATAGAACACCATGGCACGCTTTTCTTTTATCATGGATGAAAGATAGGCTTCCTTTTCCGCTTTATTTTCGGGCAGAAAGCCCTCAAAGCAAAATTTCTTGCATGGTATCCCCGAAGCGGAAATTGCGACAACCGCCGCGCAGGGACCGGCTATCGGGATAACCGTTATGTCGTTTTCATGACAAAGACGCACCAAATCCTCGCCCGGGTCGG
>JAQVQF010000045.1 GCA_028701715.1 Eubacteriales bacterium
TCTGTGTTACAATTTGGATTGTCCATAGCGATGATCCTTTCAGAATTGGTGTGTAGTAACTCAATTCTATCATAGAATCTTCGCTGTGGATACTTTTTTCTATTGCAATTTCATTTTACAATCTTCTTAAAACTAATTTTACATCGTTTTCTTTATTAATGTATGCTCCATCGGTATAAGATAGTTCGGTGCTTTTGTCTTTTACGTTCCCATTATCATCAACATATTTAATTGGTTCGTTAAAAACATATTTTGTTTCTGTCTGGTCCGAATTCTTAAAGACAATAGAATACATGTCTTCAGAATCATATAGTCTTTTAACATGTTTACTCAATCTCTCGTTATCACCTAAAACTTGTGGCATTTCACCGTCAATATTAAATATTGAAACATCCGAATTTTTTTCAACTTCCTGCGTTGATAAACCATTACATTCCATTCCTAAGATTAAACTTTGCGGAAATATCACCATTACTAAGAATAATGAAAGAGCTACTGAAAAAATCTTATTAATTGTTTTCATTTCACATCGCCTTTCTTAAAATATTTTATGTTTAACAGCCGTCTACCACATATTGTCATTAATTATAGCATGGCAGTTAAAGGAAGTCAACCATTTTGAAAATATATGTAAAAAAGTAAAATCCTTCCAATAGACCAAAACAAATCGGCATACCTAAAGGATTTTTATGTGATATCTTATTTTACCGGACAAACATCGCATCTCCGAACGAGAAAAATCTGTATCTTTCGGCCACCGCCTGTCTGTAGGCGTTCATGGTGTTCTCATAGCCGGCGAACGCCGAAACCAGCATTATAAGCGTCGATTCGGGAAGATGGAAATTGGTGATAAGCCCGTCTGTCGCCTTGAATTTATATGAAGGATAAATGAATATCCCCGTTTCGCCCTCATAGGGTTTTACAATGCCGTCCGTGTCGGAGCAGCTTTCCAGCAGTCTGCAGGAGGTGGTGCCCACGGCGATAATTCGGCCGCCGCCGCGTCTTACCTCGTTTATCTGCTCCGCCGCCTCAGGAGTCAGCGTTATTTTTTCGATATGCATTTTATGCTCGAGTATGTTATCCTCCTTCACGGGACGGAAGGTGCCCAGCCCAACGTGAAGGCAGGTGCGGATTATTTTTATGCCCTTTTTCTCTATCTCGCCGATAAGCTCCGGCGTGAAATGAAGCCCCGCTGTGGGCGCGGCTGCCGAGCCGTCGTGGAGGGCGTACACCGTCTGGTATCTCGACTGGTCCTCAAGCTTTTTCTTTATATAGGGCGGAAGCGGCATTGTGCCGGCTTCCCCAAGCAGCTCAAGGAATTTACCCGTATAAACGAAGCGTATTTTCCTTGCGCCGCCGTCGGCAATACCTTCTATTACGCCCTTCAATTTGTCGGAATATATAAGCTCGTCCCCCGGCTTGGCTTTTTTGCCGGGCTTTACAAGACAGCTCCACACGTCGCCCGAGTCACGTTCGAGCAGCAGCGTTTCAATCTTTCCTGCGTGCTTGGGGCTTTTACCGTACAGCCGCGCCGGAATAACCTTGGTATCGTTGATGACCAGCGCGTCGCCGTTTTCAAGGTAATTAATTATATCCGCGAAAACGGTATGGCGAATCGCCCCTGTATTTCTGTCAAGGACAAGCATTCTTGAGCAATCGCGTTTTTCGATGGGAGTCTGCGCGATAAGCTCCTCCGGCAGATCGTACCGGTATGCCGAACGCTTTAATAAATCGGGATTATTTGGCATGTGAAGAGTCTCCTGAATAAACTGTATCAAATGAAAAAAGCACAAGAAAATTTATGCGCTGAAATTATCTGTTAAGCTACATTATAGTATACCTTACGATATATTTCAAGCTATTTTAAATGAAAGGATAAATTTTATGTTTGCGCTGCATCCCCCTGTGTTCAAAGGGATCGCCACCGCGCTCGTGACGCCTTTTTCAAGGGACGGGATAGATTATGTGTCTTTCGGGAAGCTTATAGAATTCCAGCTAACCAACGGCGTGGATGCGCTTGTCGTATGCGGTACCACGGGAGAAGCTTCGGTCATGTCCTGCGAAGAAAAGCGGCAGACTATCGAATTTACGGTCAGACAGACGAAAGGCAGGGTTCCGGTCATTGCCGGAACGGGAAGCAACGATATAAAAGCCGCTTGTTTGCTTTCAGAATACGCCTGCTCGGTCGGAGCGAGCGCACTGCTTGCGGTGACGCCCTATTACAACAAAACCACAAAGAAGGGACTGGTCGAATCCTACACCGCCATAGCGTCATGCTCGGACAGACCGGTCATAGTATATAACGTACCGTCAAGGACGGGTGTAAACATAACCCCGGAACAATACCTTGAGCTTTCGGAAATACCGGGAATCGTGGGTGTTAAAGAGGCAAACGGAGATCTTGCCGCTTTTACAAAAACGGTTTCGCTGTGCCGCGACAAGCTGTGGTTTTATTCCGGAAGCGACGAGCTGCTGCTGCCGTTTTTATCGCTCGGAGGCAGCGGGCTTATTTCGGTTGCATCCAATATTATTCCCAAAAAGCTAAAGAAACTGTATCTTGCGTTTCTTTCGGGCGAAATAAAGCACGCCGCGGAGCTTCAGAAAGAGCTGACCCCTTTGGAAAGCCTGCTATTCTGCGAAACAAATCCCGTTCCGGTTAAAACAGCGCTTTATTATATGGGCTATTGCGAAAAGCTCTTTCGTCTTCCCCTCACCACCATGGACGAAAAAAACGAGGATAAGCTGGTTGCGGAGCTTATAAGGAAAGGACTTGTTAAATCCGAGGAAGAAAGAGCGGCGTTATAAATCCCCGTTATATACTAATAAGTGAGTAAAAATATCAAACGGCTTAGCCGCTTTGTCGGCTAAGCCGTTTTGGTTTTTCGGCAAGTCTTAATTATATATCGCCGGGTTTGCCATTGGCGTTTTGTTTTTTCATAAAGTCTTCGTAATACTTTCTGTAACCTTCATAAAGACATTTTGCGGGTTCGCCGCCGAGGTCGAAGGGAGATTCCGGCGGATTGAGCATACCCGTAAATTGATAGCCGTATATCTGCTCCACATCGTCATAAATGCGTATTTCCTTAATAAGCTCGTCGGTTTCCTTGGGAATCAGCCCGTCCGGGAAAGGATTTTTAAAGACCTCCATGTCCACCCACATATGAGTTGCGCATTCCTCGCATATGCGCTTGATTTCGGTAACGTTCAGGTGTTCGAGATCGCGGGCGAAAGCAAAGGGGATGAGTATGTCTACATTCGGCAGAATTGTCTGCCATTCTTTTTCATAATGGGTAAAATTAATGTTGTTAGGCGCAAGCGCTACCGGCTTGGTAGGTGCAAGGGTTTTCGCAAAAGCCTTGAATTCTCTGAAAAAGTCGGCAATATCCTTATACTTTTCATACGGTACCTTGTCCCATTCGGCGTAAAGCGCACCGAATATCTCCTCCGATATGTACCAGCCGTAAAAGGATTTGTGATGTCCGTACATTTCAAACAGCTCTGTTGCAACCGCTTTATGCCATTTCAGAGAAGCCGGGGAAAAGTCGAACCAGGCATACAAACCGACACCGACGAAAACATGCATGCCGCACTCGTCCGCGGCGGAAAGCACCGCCTCGACCGGATCGTCGGCCGAAAGCTCAATGCGTCCCGGATACAGCTTCGACGGATAAAAGGCCTTGCCGGTATAACCTGATTCTTCCATGCGATGACAGTTGGCGTAAGCGTTGTTATCAAATACGCTCTGAATTATTATACCGTTGATTCCCACCGGCTTCATGGCTCTTATATGGTCTTTGAAATCCTCGTCTTTCATTGTTTTGAGCGCTTTGTTGAAGAATCTTGCCTCGTCCTCGCTCCAATGATAAATAGAAATCCAGCAACCGTCCATCAGCGTGGTCGAAGGCAGAGACGTATCGACAACCTGATAAGCATAGCTTTCACGGAAGACAGTGTTTTCACCCGCCATAAAATTAAAATCAAGGAATATATCTCCTGCGGTAAACGAAAGGTCGATGCCGACAATACGCACCACGCCTTTTTCAAGCGCGAAGATATATTTTTTCAGCTCTTTATCACCTTTGCGTATATTTATTCTGACAGCATCGGCGGTTTCCGTGTAAAGTCGAATCTCCGGGCGAACAAGCGTTGTCACGCGAACCGCCGGAATAATCGAAAAGCAAAATTCTTTGGATTTCATCAGGATTTACCTCTCATAAATAAATCTTATAATATTATATTTTACATACAAATACTATCATAAGAACGAAGCCGTGTCAATTACGATATTATTTATTTGCTGGATTAAAGTATAATAAATATTTCGGCATAAAACGCTCCGGAAATTTCCGGAGCGTTCAGTTCGCTTTTTATATTATGTCAAGTCGATTTTTCTGTAGGCTTTATACCGTCAAAGCTTTGTTCTTTAGCCTGAGATTGTCTGCAATCATGGCGATAAATTCACTGTTTGTCGGTTTGCCTCTCGAGTTTTGAACGGTATAACCGAAGAACGAATTCAACACATCCAAATCCCCCCTGTCCCATGCGACTTCGATAGCATGCCGTATTGCGCGCTCGACACGGGATGAGGTGGTGGAATATTGCTTTGCCACTGTAGGATACAGCACCTTTGTAACGGAATTTATTATATCCGTATCGTTTATCGCCATTATTATAGCGGTACGGAGGTATTGATAGCCCTTAATGTGCGCCGGAACACCTATTTGGTGAATTATTTTAGTAACCTGGCTTTCGAGATCAAAATCCCCGGGTACGTTTGCCGTACCGCGCCTTCTGCCTTTTTCCGCCAATCTTATCACCCTTTCGGCAAGAAAGGTGAAGTCCAGAGGCTTTATCATGCAATAAGCCGCCCCCGCTTCGCAGCATTCTTCGAAAAGATTTTGATTGTTGAATGAAGCCAACATTATAAACGCCGGAAATGAATCGCCCAGTTGCTTTTTACAATTTCGTATAAGCTGCACGCCGTCGGATTTACCTATGTATAGCTCGGATATGACGACCTGCGGCTTGTATCTGGCAATTTTGGCAAACGCCTCGTTTTTCTCGCAGGCTTCGCCTACGATTTCAATTCCGTTTTTACGCAACTGCACGGAGCATTGGGTGCGGAATTCGTTTGACGAATCCACTAAAACAACTTTTGCTTTTGTTTGATTGTTATCCATATCCTTACCCTTCCCTTATTAGTATACCACATTTTACCACATCGTTTTATAAAATGCAATAGAAAATAACCATAAAAAGGTATTAATGGTAGTCATAATTGTGCATTTATTGATAACATTCAACAAAAATAACAACTTTTCGTGATTTTGGAAGCTTTCGCCGCAAGGCTAATTATGTAAATCCCGACGTATTATGCAATGAAGGCTGCTATACGACAGAATTTGAAATAATAATTAATGTCTGCTGAACAAACAAAAACCAAGCCGCATTGCGACTCTCGTTTCGCTGTAAAAAAGCGAGCCTTAGAATTATTAAACGCAAAAAGCCCCGCTTTCGCGAGGCTCTTATAAAACTGTTTAAATCACTAATATACTTAAAATCGTAATTTATAAAGACAGCTTTAACCTATAATACTGCCGAGATTGGATTCGCTGACAATAATAATAATATAATCAACGGTGGTGTTGTCGGAACCGGTTTCCTGGTTTTTACCGTAATAACGCTGCGCGTCCGTCATGTTAATGGTAAAATCCCCTGTTTGAGCAAGAAGCACTTTATTGAATCTTTCCGCAAGTATGTCCGAAAACGATACCGCAAAATCATCTCTGTATACCAGTGCGCAGGGAAGCGAGGTGCGGTTTGTTGCAAACAGCAGACGTGAGGATAAGCTGTTTTTACCGGTGGCAAGAAGCATGGAGTCTGTACCGCTATATTTGGAAAAATCCTTAATGAGTCCGCTTGCCGTGGTGATTGTCGAATCCTCTTTGCCCAAAGATAAGGTGAATTTGGGTGTGTAAAGCGTAGTCAGCTCCGTGACGACTTTTGTATTAAGCCCCAAATGTCCGGCTGTGTTGCCGCCGTTGAGAGTGAGAGTTTCTGAGGTAAAGTCTTCTTCAAGGCTCTTTGCCGCGGCGTCGGGGAATCTTTCTGACATCATATCGCAAATAGCTTTGTATACAAGGTATCCGCCGTATTCGGTCAGGTGATTGTCGGTGTTATAATATAGCTTGTCACCGTTAGCCTTTGCGGCAATAAACGCTTCGGTCATATCAATAAATTCCGCATTGGTTTCGCCGAGAGCCTCCGCAATTTGGTCAAAGCGAGTTTTATATGTTTCTTTCGTTGTACTTTCCGCAAGATATTCCGGATAAATGGTTATTCGGTTGGGTACAAGAACATATACGAGCTTAACATCGCTGTTGCCGGCTCTCTTTTCAAAGCTTGTAACCTTACTGTTTACAAAGGATTTGAACTGCTTGATCTGAGTTTGAGTGAGAAGGGTATTTCTGCCGATATAATATGAAAGGTCGGTGTCGTAATAAAAGTGAGAATTCGACCCCATAGTCACCCCCAAGCCGTCTATGCGTTTTATCGCGGTAGAATTGTAATCGGCGCGGAAAGAGGTGATTTTGCTTTTTTCAAGCTCTTCCGATTCGGCTGAGGCAGATAATATGGTAAACGCCGCAGTGGAAGAAATATAGTATTCCGCCACGAAATATCCTTCGATAGAGTTAACGGTCACGGCTTTTTCGCCGTCGGTTATCGTCACTGTACAGCCTTCGTCACAGGTTCCGGTTACGATTATTTGTGTGGCGGTAACATTTAAAACATTGGTGATAACAGGGGCGTGAGCTTGACCTTCGGGAACCGATACGTCGTCGTCGGATTGTTCCTCGCTGGATTCATCCGAGTTTTCGATGACGTTGATGGAAGCCAAAAAGTCGTTGCCCATTGAATTCTGCGGGGCGCAGGCAATCAGACCGAACACAAGGGAAACCATCAACGTGAGCAACATCGCCTTACAAAAAAAGCTACCTTTCATAATAATCCCTCGCTTTGATTGGGTGTACACAGGTTATTTTTATATGAGCAAATTAATAATACGTTACTAAAAATAATTGTGATTATATCTGGAATCCGCGTTTGTTTATTCGTTCTCGGCATCTTTCTTTGCTGTTTCAATTACCTTGGCGGAAACCTCCGCCGGAGCCTCGTCATATCGCGTGAATTCAAAAGTGTAGCTGCCGCGTCCCTGTGTCAGGGCTCTCAGCTGTATGGCATAAGCAAGCATTTCAGCCGAGGGCACTTCCGCTTCAATAATCGTATATCCCTTTTTCTCCGCTTCGTTCATACCCATTATTTTACCACGACGTTTGGGAAGGTCTCCCATAATATCACCGGAAAATGAGGTCGGTATAAGCACTTTGAGAATTCCGATCGGTTCGAGGAGAACGGCGTTGCATTGCTTCATGCCTTCCTTGAAGGCCATGCTCGCCGCTATCTTGAAGGCCATTTCAGACGAATCAACGGGATGGTAGGAACCGTCGAAAAGATTAGCCTTAACCCTTATAACGGGATATCCTGCGAGTATACCTTTAGCCATGGATTCCTGAAGTCCCTTTTCGACAGCAGGGAAATAGTTTCTGGGCACCGATCCGCCGAAAACGGTTTCGGTAAATTCCAGCTCTTCCTTGTCGCCGGGAGCAAATTCGATTTTAACATGACCGTACTGACCGTGTCCGCCCGATTGCTTCTTGTGCTTTGCTTCAACGGAGCCCTTTTTCTTTATGGTCTCCCTGTAAGGGACCTTGGACGGTTCAAGCTCGACAGAGGTGCCGAAACGGCTCTTAAGCCTTGAGGTAATAACCGAAAGATGCGCCTCACCCAAACCCAGCAGGCACATCTGCTTGGTTTCGACGTGGTTTTCGTATTTTATAGTGCGGTCTTCTTCAATAAGCTTTGCTATGCCGGAGGAAATTTTATCCTCGTCTCCTTTAGCCTTGGGGACTACCGCCATACAGAGATAAGGCGTCGGATATTTAATTTCGGGGAATCTGTAGGTAAAGCCGTTGGAAGCAAGAGTGGCGTTGGTGTTGGTGTTGACAAGCTTGACGGTATATCCCATGTCGCCGAAAGCCAGCTCATCCGTTTCGGTTTCCTTTTTACCCACGCAGGTGAGTATTCGAGCGATTTTTTCGGACTGTCCCGAGGTTTTGTTGAGCAGTATCATATCCTTCTTCAGCATGCCGTTCATGACCTTGAAATAGGACTTTTTACCGAAGTTATCGACTGATGTTTTAAATACGAAAAGAGCGGTTTCTCCGTTTTCTCCGGCGGCAATATCCACATTTTTACCCGTATCGTCGATAACTGTATGGTGTGATTTATCGACGGGCGAAACGAAAGAGGACGCTATCATATCCATCAAAGCCGAAACACCGGCCAGAGTTATCGAAGAACCGGAAAATACGGGAGCTATCGAACCGGTATAAAGGCCGGTATTAAGCGCGTTTGCCATTTCCTCATGAGTGAAGGGCTCTTCCGCGAAGAATTTTTCCATCAGCTCTTCTGATGTTTCCGCCAACGATTCGCATATCATTGCGCGGTATCCTTGCATTTTATCCGCAACCGAAGAAGGGAGCGCGCATTCGGAAGCCTTGCCGCTTTTATCGAATTTATATGCTTTCTCGGTGAGAAGATTATAAAACCCAATATCGGGACTGCCTTCATTAAACGGGACGAACACCGGACACACGGTTGAACCGAAAGCTTCACGCAGGCCGTTGAACACATTTTCAAATCTGGCGTTTTCGTCGTCTATCTTATTGACAAAAATTGCTTTGGGTATATTATCGGCATATTCCCAGCAAAGCTCGGTGCCGACCTTTAAACCTGATTTGGCGTCCACCACCAAAACGGCCGAGCCGGTGACTGCGAGAGCCTGTTTAACCTCGCCGACAAAATCAAGGTATCCGGGAGTGTCGAGTATATTTATTTTTTTGTCGTTCCATACAAGATTGGAAAGCGATGTGGAAATAGAAATTCCGCGTGTTATTTCTTCGGGGTCGAAGTCGGAGACCGAGTTGCCGTCGGTGGTTTTACCCAGACGATCGGTTACCTTGGCGAGATACAGCATAGCTTCGGTCAGTGATGTTTTTCCGTCGCCTCCGTGACCGAGAAGGCAGATGTTTCTTATCTGGCCGGATTGAAATTTTGCCATGTAATTTTCTCCTTGTAATATAATATATATAGCGTTAATTTATAGTTTAAAGCGTAAAAAAGAGCGTATAAACGCATTATCAAGATATTATACGTTATTCAGAGCAATATATCAAGTGGAAATATATGATTTCCATATGGCTGCATTATAAAATTATTCATGCCGGATTTGTGCAAATCATCTAAAACACTATGTTTTATTGCTAAAGAAGGAATGAAACAAGGCTTACCGGTACCAACCATATAAACTGGAACAATACCGGATACCAGGACGGAAGCCCCAGCAGCTGTCCGGTAAACGCCAGAAAATATACGACAAAAACGGCTATCGTAAGACTTAATAAATTTATTATCCCGTTCGCTTTGGTTACATGACGTATTTTATCGCAGACTATAAACATTTTTAGGAAGGTATGAAGCGAGGCGTTGACCACGATACCCGAATCGGTTTTTTCGTTTTCCGATTCTATATCGGCAATGTCGCCGGCTTTCAGTATGGAAATGGGAGTCTTTTTATATTTTACAGATTGCTCTATAAGCGAGGTGGTTATATTGGGATCCGTTGTTTTAATACCGACGCACATTCCCGCTTTGTACAAATCCTTTAAAAGCGAGTTGAACTGAGGGTTGAGAGTATATTTAACATAAACCTTGGCGGTTAAGGAATCGTTGAGCGTAACATACATAATCGAGCCGTTTTTCTTTTCAAAAGCTGCGTCGGAATCGTCGTAAGGCGCTTCGAAACGATAACGGCGGAGATAATTTCTTTTACCCAAAAACATCTCTCTTCCGTCAATAACCACGCAAATACCGTCCGAAGCCGATTCGATAAGCTTGGGATTTACGGGTGCGGGTATGTCGCCGGCAATCATGCCTGCGGTCACTGTTTTAAGCGGTCCTCCGGCGAAAGAGAAAACCCGAGCGAGATCCCCGATAATTTTATCGATACGGTTTTCGCCGTAAACCTTAATCGAGGTTATTTTAACGAGATTAGCCGGATATACCTCCGTGTCTGAAAAGGATATGACAGACGCGTCGGCGTATTCTTCACCCACCGCGTTGCCGATAAAAGCCGATCCGTTTTTCCTGCCTATACGGTTTGCCGCTATAACCGGGAGAGCAATAATTAAAAAGGAGGAAAAAGGCAGGGAGAACGCAAGGGTTTGGGTGAACATGGTAAAGGCCTCGTATATTGTCGAACCTCTGTACATCGTAAGCCCGAACAGCACTCCGGCGACAATAAAGACAAAGCTGATGATAAAGCCGTTTATCGATTCGCTTTCCGGTCTGGTGTGCAGTCTGCGGAAAAAGCCTTCGACAAATTCGGTTTTTCTGGTGGTGTAGATTTCGGATTCGTCGAAAAGATATTTATAAAATTCCTCCGCTTCCTTGGTATTGCCGGTAAGCTTTTCGGCAACATATTTATTTCTTGTGGAGGCGACCACCTTGAAACAATGGTAGTCTTTGCGACACTGAAGGTATTTTATAAAAGCACATGTAACGCCCAGAGCGGCGCAGGGCAAACAATAAAGCCCGTGGGATACCTCATTATCAAGGAATATGGTCAGGATACAATGCGCGGATGCCGCAATAAACGAAACAAACAGCACAGATTCCGCGTTCGGTTTGCCGGAAAACAAACCCGCCGCGCCTTTCCTGACACTGTCAAGCAGGGTTATGACAAGGAAGAACAACAGCTGAAGATTTACGAGGGTATAAAGAACGCCGTATTTACCCGGAAGAGTATAAACGGAATATAATCCGGACGTTTCGTCGGCAAGCTCCATATACAGAATCCCCAAACAAAGCAGTAAGGATACTATAAGCTTGGCAAGCGAGGAGCGTATGGCTCTTGTTAAAAGCTCCTGTATTTCGCTGTTTTGGTTTCGGCTTACATATTCGTAAGCGGGTTCGGCCGGTTTTGCCTTATCTTTCTTTTTGTGTTTTTTATTTTTATCCTTATTTTTTTCATTCTCGTTCTTTAATTCGTCCGGAATGGGGGTATCTTCGTCGAGCATATCAAAAACAAGGCGCAGATTGATGTCCTTGGTGTCCATGGAGGGCTTTGGCTTTTCAATCGCCGGTTCCTCGTTAATTATGGAAATCTGATGATCGTTTGTTTCCTCGGTAAAATTTATTTCGCCGCTTTCTATTTTATCGGAAAGAGCGTCGTAATCCTCGTCAAATTCCGCGCTGTGATTGCCCTGCTCCGGCGTGCCGCCGGTTGCTTCCGGAATATTCTGCGTTTCGCCGAAATCATACAGCTTAAGCTGCTTGTATTTTTTTTCACGCTTATTTTCATTTCCCGTAGGTTCGGTAAAATGAGGCGCGCTTGTGTTTTCCTTTTGCCCGCCCGCGCCCGTAAGCGATTCCCGTTCTTCCAAGTCGGACTGAGTGGCGAAATTTATGAGCTTATACAGCTCTTCCACCTTGCGGCTTTTTTTGCGGTTTTCAAAGCTCCTGTAATAATTAAAAAGCTCCTTGTCGTTGGACATCTGTGTATTTAACATTTCACGCAGAGCATCCGTGGAGGCTTTTTCGTCGAGCGTTATGCGGGATTTTTGTGAATATTTATCTATTATCTCATCCGTTTCGCGCTTGGGCGCGGAAGCCCCGCCCGTCGCCTGATTACCCGTATTAACAGCATTAAAGGCTTCGGATTCATCGGATGCGGATTTACCGGCGGGAAGCGGCGTTTCCTTCGCGGGATATTCGACCTTACGCTGCAATTCGTTTGCCTTTTCGGCTTTATTCAATATATCGTTAATGTTGATTTTTTGTTTTTGCATGATATGCCATACGCTCCAGTCAGCGGTTTCTCTGTTTTGCCGCTTCAAAAAGAATAATCGCGGCGGCGGAAGATACGTTTAAGGAATTCAGCTTACCGTACATTGGTATCGATATTACAAAATCGCTTTTATCGCGCACAAGCTTGCTTACGCCGTCGCCCTCGTTGCCGAAAACGACGGCAATCGGTCCGGTCATGTCGGCTTCGTATGCGCTGCCTGCGCCGGCTTCGGCCGAATAGACCCATACGCCGCGTTCCTTAAGCTCGTCTATCGCCGCGGCGATATTCGTCACCTTGCATACGGGAACATGCGCGTCGGCGCCGGCGGAAGCCTTTGAAGCGGTCGCATTTAGGTTCGCGGCATTGCGCTTGGGTATTATCACTCCGTGTACGCCCGCGCATTCGGCGGATCTTATTACGGCGCCTAAATTGCGCGGGTCGTTTATATGGTCGAGTACGACTATAAAGGGAGCTTCGCCTCTGCTTTCCGCCAAAATAAAAATATCCTCAAGAGAGGCGTATTCTCTTTCCGGAACAAGCGCGGCGACACCCTGATGATTTTCGGAATATGAATCAAGCTTTTTTTTATCGGCTTCCACCACTGGGATACCAAGCGATATGGCTTTGGCGGCAATGACGGAAAGAGGACCTTCCTTGCTCCCAGAGCGGATGAGTATTTTATCCACGGGACGTCCGCTTTTAAGCAGCTCGTTAACGGCGTTTCTGCCGCATACAGCCGCGTTACTGACAGCCGTTCCGGAAGAATCAGGCTCCCTGTTAAAAGTTTTTGACATCGGTTTGACCTCCGGTGGTTTTATCATGTATATACGTATATACGGCAAAAGCGGAGCTTTTTCGCGAAGCGCGGCTAATATGAGCACAAAAAATATAATTCTTATTATGATGACAATAGTGCATGCTCATTATATCATATAAAAGTCGGTTTGTCATCATTTTTAATAAATTTTTTACGTTTGATTCGAAAGGTCTTGTCATTATGTAAAAAAACAGATAATAAAAGCCGCCCGAAAAGCGGTAACATTTTTAAAGCGGGTTTCGGTTATAGTAATATTTGCAATATTATAACCGGAAAAAGAGGTTTTTATATTGCCGCTTGGGAACCGGTTTGATTTAATTGAGAATCATATATGGTCACTGTAAATGGCCAGAAATGCGGTAAAAGTAAAATAAAAGATATTCAGACTGTAAAATATAAAAATAAAGCCCGGAAATTGAGCATTTACGCTTCTTTTCGGGCTTTATTTGGTCTGAGTGAGAGGATTTGAACCTCCGGCCTCTACCACCCCAAGGTAGCGCGCTACCAAACTGCGCCACACCCAGTTATACTTTTAAATCAATTTATTGTACCGCTCTGCATAAGCTACTCCGTATAAGCCACTTCGTATAAGCCGCTCTTTAAGAGCAAATGGTATTATAGCATGACAAGTATCGGGTGTCAAGGCTTTTTCAATATTTTTTAACGTAAATATAACGGTATGAAATCCGTCGCAAAACACAGTACCGTTAGGCTGTGCTTGATAGATAAAATACAACCGCCGGGCTTACGCTGCCGTTTTACAGCGAACGTCCGGCGGCTTATTAGCTTAATCCGTTGAAGCGTCGATCATATTTTCTATAAAAATACCGTAACCACGGGTGGGGTCGTTGATCATTACATGAGTCACGGCGCCCGCCAGTCTTC
>JAQVQF010000212.1 GCA_028701715.1 Eubacteriales bacterium
CCCTCAAGCACAGCCAGCGGTTCGATAAACAGCGTCGCTCCCGACGAGGAGGTGTCGTGTACCAGACCCTTTATTTCATTTTTGAACTCCGCTCTCACGGGAACGACATATCTGCCGTTTCTGAGCGTCACAAGGTTTTCCTGAAGATATTTGGAATATGTGCTGGACGTATATTTGGAAAGCGAGTCGCGTATGTCGGATTCGCATTTCCTGATATCGCGTCTTATGCGAAACAGCTTATCCGACGCATTATCGGCTATCATATCTTCCGCGATAATCGCATCACCTATCGCTCTTTCCAGGTGTCTGTCCTCGCGGATGGCGGCGAAATATTCCTCAAGAGCGCCTAAATCCTCGTTTTTATTGGGATAATCCTTAACAGACACGGAGCTTCGCAGCAGAGAACGTATTCCCATAAGCTCACCGGGGGTCAGGGTTGCGCCCTTGGAGGCGCGCTCCACCGAGGGAATGAGGTTTTTTCCGCTGCCGAAGGCCGGCATCGATCTCAACGCCAGCATTTCCTTTGCCTTGGCGGTTTCGGCAAGGCGGCGCTTAACAACGACGACATCCGAAACAGGTTCCACGGAAAACGCGGCTTCCCTGCCGCTTTCCGTCCGCACAAAGGCCGACATCCGTTCGATAACCTTATCGTATTCCAGTATTTTTGCAGACTTTTTTATATACTCCATTTAAGTGTCCTTTATAATTTTCTTATAGAAATCCAGCGATGCGGGTCTGAGATCGGAAGCGGTTATAAGATATTTTTCGCAAAAATCGCAAAAGCACCGTTTTGAGTCCCCTTTAATACCGAAAGACAGTATTTTTCCCGCCGGGCAGGAATTCAGGTAATTTAGCGCGCCCGCCGCTCCCTCGTCAAGCCGGAAGCAGCTTTCGGGATTGGGCGCGCATTCGCCGCAGAAAAAAGCGGATTCCTCAAAATCGAACCTGTCTCCCGCTTCCCCGCATATCGCGCAGCAGGAAAAATCCGGCGCAAGCCCCAGCGCGAGACAGAGCCGGTATTCGAACACCGCCTTAACCGTATCCGTATCCGCAAGCTTGCGCGACAGAGCGTAAAGGCAGTTGAGCAGCAGCCGGAGTATCCCGTCGTCCGCCGGTACCGCCGATTGCAGCGACAGCTCGGACATATACGATGCCAGCGCGAAGACGGCAACATCCTTTCTCAAATCATAAAAGCTTTCCGTAAGCTTGGCTTCGGTGAGCGTCAAATGCTTGTTTTTGTCATAAACCGTCAGGTCGGAATAAGCGAAAAGCTGAGCGGATTTAAGATAGGATGCCGAAATTGTCCTCGCTCCCGTGGCGGTCACGGTGAGCACGCCCTCGTTTTGAGTCAAAACGTACAACAGCTTCCCTTTCTCGCCGGACGGCTGTTCCTTTATGACAATTCCCCTTATTACACGATTCATGCGCTTCCCCGCCGTACCTTTCACTGTGAGATATAAATATAGAAATAATTATTTTATTTTTCAGCGGTTATTTACGTTAGGGCTTATCCGCATAGCCGAAGCTGTTTAAATAGGTCGGACGGTCGCGCCAGTTTTCCTTAACCTTAACCCAGAGATCGAGATATATCCTTGCTCCGAGTATCTTTTCCAAATCCTCTCTCGCGTAGGTGCCGATTTTTTTAAGCATCGCTCCGTCTTTGCCGATTATTATTTTTTTGTGCGCCTGTTTTTCGACATACAGCTCCGCTCTCAATAAAATGACGCCTTTGCGTTCCTTGAATTCCTCAATGCCGACCGCAATGCCGTGGGGGATTTCGTCCTCCGTGAGACGAAGCGCCTTTTCGCGTATAACCTCGGACACTATCCGCTTTTCGGGCTGGTCCGTATATTGATCGGCCGGGAAGAAATGGGGGGACGGTACGAGGAATTTTTTTATCTCGTCCCAAATAATGGTTATGCCGTCGCCGGTGAGAGCCGATACGGGTATGACCGAATCGAAATCATATTTTGACGAAAGCTCGGCTATATATTTCAATATCGCGCTTTTATCGGTTATATCCACCTTGTTTATTACGAGTATCCGTTTTATACCCGATTCGGAATAGCTTTGAAGCGCCTGCTTTTCCGCTTGATTGAGGGGTACCGAGGCATCCACGGTAAAAAGCACCGCGTCCGCGTCGGCCGACGCCGAGCCCACCGCTTTCATCATATATTCGCCGAGAAGATTTTTAGGCTTATGAAGCCCGGGAGTGTCAATAAAAACATACTGGTCGTCTCCGTCGGTGACTATGCCGGTTATGCGGTTTCTTGTAGTCTGGGGCTTGTTCGACACTATCGCGACCTTTTCTCCCACAAGCGCGTTTAGCAGCGTGGACTTCCCAACGTTGGGACGTCCGGTTATCATCAGAAATACACTTTTTGTTTCCATGCTTATGACCTTGTTATTCCCAAGGAATCGAGTATATCGTCCTGCATTTTTTCCATTTTTATTCTTTCTTCCTCTCTGTTTTCATGGTTTATTCCCAAAAGGTGAAGCGCGGAATGCACGCACAAAAAGCAAAGCTCGCGCCGCAGGGAATGACCGTATTCCTGTGCCTGGGATACCGCTTTTTCAATCGAAACAACTATATCTCCCAGCGTCAGCGGCCCCGCCGGGATATCGAAGTCGCTCATCGGAAACGAAAGCACGTCGGTTTCGCTGTCAACACCGCGGTATTCGGCGTTGAGCTTGCGGATATGAGCGTTGTCGCATACGGTGACAGATACCTCGAAAGCCGTATCCGGATATTGCGTCGCCACCGTCGCTTTCACGCACTTTTTCATATCTTCCGTGATTTTTCTGTCTATTTTGGTTTTGGTGAGATTTGTGTAATACACCTTTGTCTTTGTCATTGGTCGGTTCTCCTTCTGAACACCTTTCCGGAGGGGCGTTCGCTTTTTGTTTTCTTTTCATACGCCAGTATTATTTTCTGCACCAGCGGATGACGCACCACATCCTTGTGGGTGAATCTGAATATCTCAATGCCGCTTATGTCATCGAGTATGTTTATTGCCTCTATCATGCCGCTTTTCTTTATAAAGGGCAGATCTATCTGGGTGATGTCGCCGGTTATTATCGCTTTGGAATTGTTACCGAGGCGTGTCAGAAACATTTTCATCTGTTCCGGCGTGGTATTCTGCGCTTCGTCAAGAATGATAAAGGAATCGTCGAGAGTTCTGCCGCGCATATACGCCAGAGGAGCTATCTCTATGATGCCTTTTTCCATATGCCTGGCGAAGGATTCGCCGCCTAACATCTCGCCCAGCGCGTCATACAGCGGGCGGAGATAGGGGTTTATCTTCTGCTGCAGATCGCCCGGCAGAAATCCCAGCTTTTCGCCCGCTTCCACGGCGGGACGGGTTAAGATTATGCGTGATATTTG
>JAQVQF010000213.1 GCA_028701715.1 Eubacteriales bacterium
ATATCTCTTTGTCAAATGCCGCGTTGCGGTTTCGGCATTTTACCGCGTTGCGGTTTCGGTATTGTCGTTTTTTGGCGCGGTTATTGCGGCGACGGCCGTTTGGGACCTTGCCGATATATTCAACGCGCTTATGATATTCCCCAATTTGTATCTTCTCTTTATCAAACGAAAGGAAATATGCTCATGCTTTGGCAGAAAGAAACAGTAAAAACCGTTTACGGAGAGCTTGCCACAGGTGAAAACGGGATTTCCCCGGAGGAAGCCGAAAAACGTCTTGTAAAATACGGACAAAACGTGCTGACGGAGGGTAAAAAGGACAGCTTTTTCAAAAAGGTGCTCCTCTCCTTCGCCGACGTAATGACAGGCGTGCTTTTCGCGGCTGCCGCCGTGTCGTTCACGGTGTCGAAAATACACGGAAAATCCACGTTGGACGCTTATATAATATTAGCCATAGTTTTTCTCAACTCATTTATTTCCGTAATACAGGAAAACCGCGCCGAAAAAGCGCTGGAGGCTCTAAAAACCCTGACCTCTCCCACCGTCAGAGTTATACGCAGCGGGATTGAAACGGTCATAGACAGCCGTCTGGCGGTTCCGGGGGATGTTCTTTTATTCGAAAAGGGCTGCTTTATTCCGGCGGACTGCCGTGTTACGGAAAGCTGTGCCCTCATCACCGACGAATCCACTCTCACCGGTGAATCTCAGGGTGTCTATAAAACCGTCCCACCCATTAAGAGCGGCGACAAGCATCTTTCATCGATGCACAATATGGTATGGTCGGGTACGACAGTCACCGGAGGTCACGGAAGGGGCATCGCTGTGGCGACCGGCATGGCGACGCGCATGGGCTTGATAGCCGGAATGCTTTCCGAAACCTCCCGTCAGAAGACACCGCTCCAGAAAAGGCTGGCGAAAACCTCGACCGGGCTCGGCAACGCTGCGCTGGCAATATGTCTGGTTATATTTGTGTTTTCCATATTAAAGGGTTTTCCCGCCTCGGAAATGTTTTTAACCTCCGTAAGCCTTGCCGTGGCGGCGATACCGGAAGGCCTGCCCGCGATTGTAACCATTATGCTGTCGATGGGCGTAACGGATATGGCAAAACGGAAGGCTGTGGTCAAGAAGCTGCCCGCCGTCGAGACCTTGGGCTGCTCGACGGTGATCTGCTCCGACAAGACGGGAACGCTGACACAGAACAAAATGACAGTCACCGAATGGGACGGCGATACCTTTTTGCTTTCAAAGCTGTTCGCGTTAAACAATCGCCTCTCATCGCCCACCGAGCAGGCGTTATACAATTTTGCCGCTTCAAAGATAGAAAATATCGAAAAATACCGTTCGGAACGTCCGATTATCGCCGAAATCCCCTTTGATTCCAAAACAAAAATAATGATTACCCTCCACAAAGACGACAATGGTTATCTTGCCGTGCTTAAGGGCGCTCCGGAGGAAGCGGAAAAGCTGTCGGACGGTAAATTCAACAGAAAAAAGCTGACCGCTTTTGCGAACGGCGGATTGCGGGTAATAGGGCTGGGCTGCGCCAGACTGAAGGAGCTGCCGCAAAATCTGCTGAACATAAAATTTATGCTTTGCGGAATGGCGGGAATGATGGATATACCACGTCCGGAAGCGCAGAAAGCCGTTGCCCAGTGCCGCAGAGCGGGTATAAAAGTTGTTATGATAACCGGCGACCACAAGGACACCGCTGTCGCGGTGGCGAAGATGCTCGGTATATTTTGCGACGGCGACACGGCGTACACCCAAAGCGAGCTTGAGGATATGGGCGACGTCGAAAAGGAGCGCGCTTTGCTCTCGGCGGCGGTTTTTGCCCGCAGCACACCCGAATTTAAGGTTCAGATTATCGATATATACAAAGCTCACGGAGGAGTTGTGGCAATGACGGGCGACGGGGTTAACGACGCTCCGGCGCTTAAAAAAGCTCATATAGGCTGCGCCATGGGGAAATCCGGCACCGATGTCGCGCGCGAGGCGTGCGATCTTATACTCACCGACGACAATTTTGCCACAATAGTCGAGGCGGTCAAGGCGGGACGCGGCATATACGCCAATATCAAGCGTGCGATACATTTTTTAATATCCTGCAATATCGGTGAAATTGCCGTGGTTTTTACGGCGATAATGCTGTCGATGCCGTCGCCTCTGACGGCGGTACAGCTGCTTTGGGTAAATCTTGTGACCGATTCGCTCCCGGCGATAGCGCTGGGGTTTGAGAAAACTCATGATGACGTGATGGATAAACCGCCGATAAAACCGGATTCCGGTCTGTTTACCAAGCCTGAAAAGCTTTTAATCTTCATGGAAGGGCTTTTGGTGGGTGCGCTGACACTCACCGCCTATCTTATAGGCTGCGAAATTTCGGTACGCGCAGGCTCAACCATGGCTTTCGGCGTCCTTTCCTTCTCACAGCTTTTTCATTCCTTTAATATGAGGTCTTCAAAGCCGTTAATATGCTCCGGTATGAATATACCCATGATTTTGGCTTTCACGGCATCGGCGGCGGCGCAGTCGGCGGTTATGCTGCTTCCCGCTTTGTCGGGCATATTCGGTGTCGCCCGGCTTTCGTTATTTAATTGGCTTACGGTTATCGGGCTTTCGGCATCCATACTTATTGCGGGGGAAATATCGAAATTACTTCGCAAACGCTCTTGATAAATATTTGATTTTGTGCTATCATCGCCATGTGAATATGACCCGAAAGGATATGGCATAATGATATACAGGGAATACGATTTTTCCGACACCTCGATTTACAAGCTGCTCGGCAGGACAAAGCGGGAAGATTCAAACCTGCTTCTCCCCTGGTCGTACAGCGGGACAAGCTTTTTTTTCAACGGAACAGGCTTTATAATCACATTTAAAAGCCGTGTATCCGATTCGGTCGATTATGTACGTGTAACGGTGGACGGAGCTTCGGCAAGATACGGCATATCCGACAGCCGGGAGGTCGTCATCATAGAAGGGCTTGAGGAAAAGGAGCATACCGCCGAAATAATGCGTGTCACCGAAGGTATGACGCCGATTACGCTTGACGGCATAAAAATAACCGGCGAAAACCCGTCTATAACGGGCAAACCGGGTGATAAAAAGCTTAAGATTGAATTTATTGGCGATTCCATAACCTGCGGTTACGGCGTGGCGGGTCCTTCCGCGGTAGGCGTTTTCAACACCTATGAGGAGGACTGCACCATGACCTACGCTTACGCCGCGGCAAAGTCGGTTGACGCGGACATATCCTTCGCGGGCGCTTCCGGCCAGGGGATTGTCGCCAACTGCATGGGTGACCGGAGCGACATGACCTTAAGGCAGGCGTTTTTATGGGAAACCAGACAGGGCGGCGG
>JAQVQF010000214.1 GCA_028701715.1 Eubacteriales bacterium
AAATAATTATCGAGGAATACAGACATCTGCTGCCGAAAAACCCGAAGGACGAATATTCGCAGGCGAGAAAAATGCACCGCAGGTTTTTTCTCCATTTGGGGGATACCAATACGGGAAAAACCTATAACGCCCTGCAGCGCTTGAAGCAGGCCGGTTGCGGCGTTTATCTTGCTCCGCTCAGAATTCTTGCGCTTGAAAATTATGAAAGGCTTAACTCTGAAGGAGTCGCGTGCAATCTACTGACGGGAGAGGAGGAGCTTGTCGTTACGGGAGCGCGTCACGCCAGCTGCACCGTCGAAAAAGCCGATATAAATCGTTTTTATGACGTGGCGGTGATAGACGAGATACAGCTTATGGCCGATATGCAGAGGGGCAGCGCCTGGACAAGAGCCGTTCTTGGGCTTTTATGCCCGGAAATTCATATCTGCGGCGCGAAAAACGCCAGGGATCAGATTATCAGAATGATAAACGACTGCGGCGATGAATATGAAATAAAAGAATACACCCGGCCGGTTCCTCTTGTGACGCTGAAAAATAACGTTAAGTTCAACGAAATTGAACCGGGGGACGCGCTGATCGCTTTTTCCCGAAGAGAGGTTTTGACTCTGTCGCGTTATTTTTCCGCAAGAGGTATAAAAAACAGCGTTATTTACGGGGATCTTCCGCCGGAGGTCAGAAGGCTGCAGTATTCGGCTTTCCTCGGCGGGGAAAACAAAATACTCATTTCCACGGACGCCATCGGTATGGGCGTTAATCTGCCCATACGGAGAATTATTTTTACGGAGCTTCAAAAATTCGACGGCGAGCAATACCGCTTGCTTACGCCGCAGGAAATAAAACAGATTGCGGGCAGAGCAGGGCGGATAGGTATTTATGAGGTCGGTTATGTCGCTTGTATGAATGAGGACAGCTCTTTTATCGAAAACGGGCTGTATATACCCGATGAGGATATTGCCTGGGCGGTCGTGGGTCCCGGTGAAGCGATACAGGATATCGGAACACTGCCGCTCAAGGAAAAGCTGGCGATATGGAACACGGCGGCGGAAGTTATGCCCTATTACCGTAAAAAAGACCTTCGCGACGCCGTTATGCTGTTAGATAAGCTGCAGCCGTTTCCCGTACCCAAAAACGCGCAGTGGCGTCTTATGGAGCTGCCCTTCGACGTGCACAACGATGAGCTTACGGAGCTGTTTCTGACATATGCCGACGAGATTTTCGTCATGAAGAACAGCAGCTTGTCAAAGCCGGCGCTCCCCGCCCGCACGCTTTCCGATTACGAGCTGTATTACCAGAAAATCAATTTGTATTATTCCTTTTCAAAAAGCTTAAATCTTGTATTCGACGAGCAGTGGGTTTATGACGCAAGAAAGCATATCACCGGTGAAATAAACGGTATGCTGTAAAAAAAGTAAACAGTAAAAAAAACAGACATGCCTGCAGGCAGGCGCCGTTGTCTGATTTTTTATATAATGTCTGCTGAACAAACCGTATAACGGTTTGTTCATGCGGCGTATGCCGCATAAATACATAAAAACTGAAGTTTTTATGTATTTACAGCATTTCTTAATGTCTCACTGAATCCGGCGTATTATTATGCCGGATTCAAGTACAAGGTTTTTATATAATTTAATGAAAAAACCTTGCACTTGAATAAATCAAAAAACCGGAAAAGCCGCATCGCGGCTTGGTTTTTGATTTATTAAGTGGACATTATATATATAAATTTATCCGTCTTGTTGTAAACGTCTTGTTGTAAACGTCTTGTTGTAAACGTCTTGTTGTAAACGTCTTGTTGTAAACGTCTTGTTGTAAACGTCTTGTTGTAAACGTCTTGTCGGAAAGCGTCGTTATTATTTTCTTTTTTCAATAGGTACTATTTGGCCGTTAACGGAGGCTTTGCCTTCGCTTACGGATATAAAAGCCGATTTGTCTTTTTGAATAATAATGTTTTTCAGCTTGTTTAAATATTTACCGTCGATATATATAAACAGCATATATTTTTCCGAAATATGGTCGTGCCCGTAAACGTCGGATACCGTCATGGAAAATCCGGCGTCGCTTATCGCATGGAGCAGTTCGTTGTCCCGATTTGTGGTTATTACCTGGACGAGATGATTTGAAGGAACCATCAGCTTGACGACAAGTCCGCCGATAAATGTACCGGAAGCGTACCCGCCCGAAAACGCAATGGCTATGAAAATTGAATTTTCTTCCGTGTTCAAAGCCTCCCGGACTATCAAAAACCACAGCATAACCTCAAAAAAGCCTATCAGAGCGGAGGCCTTGCGGTTTCCGCGAACAGTCAGAATAGTCCTGACGGTGCCCAGTGAAACGTCAAGTATTCTGCTGAAAAAAATAATAACGCATAAAATAAATAATTCCATGTTTCATACCTTCGTTGTTTTTTTATTCATTACAGTATGAGTTAATCCTTTAATTAATATTAACAGCCGAAAATCCGATAAAGAATTGCATTCCATTAAATCGATGACTATAATAAATTTATTTTATTATATAATAACCGTTTAAGATAATCAAGCCTGTAAATTCTATAAACTATATATTTTACAATATATAAAATATTACATAAAAAATAATCATTTATTAAATTTTATGTCATAATATGTTGATTTTATAAATAATGTTTGATATAATATTAACGGGATTTTATAAACCGATTGGCAGAGCAACGCGCTTGTACTTATGGAGATTCTTTATGATCAGACAAGAGGTGCAGCATGAGTGTTAATGAAGATATGAAAAGCGAAAAAAACGGGAAGCTGAAAAAATCCGGACAAAAGCATTCGGCGTTTGAGGTGATGAAAAATAAACGCGTTATAGCTGTGCCTGTCATATTTACGGTGATTGTTCTGCTGATGAGCGCGTTGTATTTGATTTATGCTTGGAACAGGTACGAAAAAGCGGCCGCTTCGGAAGCCGTTGCGTTGGCGCAATCGTTAAATGCTCTTCTGCCGGACGATAATATTGCCGAATTGACCGGCAGCCCGGAAGACCTTAATAATCCCGCGTATAATGAGCTGAAAGTGAATCTTACAAGCCTGATTAATGTTACCGACTCAATTCGCTTTGCGTATCTGTTAACAGAAAAAGACGGATGTGTGATTATGCTTATTGATTCAGAACCGTCCGAATCCCCCGATTATTCACCCCCGGGGCAGGAATTGCCGGAGGCTAACAATATTTATTTTGAAATAATGAGGAAAGATACAACCATTATCACGGAACCGACACAAGACCGCTGGGGTACATGGGTCAGTGTCCTTGTACCGGTCAAGGATATGTCAAGCGGTGATATGATTGCGATTTTCGGGTTGGACTACA
>JAQVQF010000215.1 GCA_028701715.1 Eubacteriales bacterium
TCAAGCGCTGAAAACATACCTGACCGGGGAAAAGACTATAATCCTCGGCGCGGACAGCGAAATAGCCAAGATACTTAACAATCAATAAAATGGATAATTCCAAATACAGAAAAGTTTTTTCATCCCTTCCCGAGCTGGAAACCGAAAGGCTTATATTAAAAAAAATCGTGATGGCCAACGCCAACGACATGTACGCATATGCCTCACTCAGCGAGGTCACGAAGTACCTGCTCTGGTCCCCGCATCTGAATATAGACGAAACCAAAGGGTATATCGAATATATCCAGCGCGAATACCGCAAGGGAAATTACGCGGATTGGGGAATCACTCTGAAATCCACCGGGGTGTTTATAGGTACGATCGGCTTCGCCGATATTGACACGCGCAACAACCGGGGCGAAATAGGCTATGTTCTTAATCCGGCGTATCACGGCAGAGGCTTTATGACCGAAGCCATACAGGCCGTTTTGAAGATAGCTTTCGCCTATCTCGGGCTGCGTCGCGTTCAGGCAAGAATTATGGCGGGCAATGTCGCCTCCGAAAGACTTGTCGAAAGAATCGGCTTTCGTTATGAGGGAACGCTGCGCGACCATCTGTATATCAAGGGAGCGTACCGAACCATTCGGATTTATTCGATGCTTTCCGACGATTATTTCACAGAAAAATGATTTATCGCCGCAAAATGATATTGTTCCGCATACAATGGTATTGTTAAAACCTCATAATATGTTCGTTGTGTCTTTTTCGGAAACAGCAAGCTATTGTTTATGAAAGGTTTTACCGCTGTATAAAAGTACGGCTCTGTATTAAAATACAGTACCGTATTGTATGCGGCAATATTATTATGGAGTGATATTATTGAACAGATATGAAAACACACAGACCGACAACAATCTGAAACGGATTTTTGAGGATGAGTCGGCGGCCCACACAAGATACATGCTGTATTCCCGCGCCGCGGAGGAGGAAGGGCTTTCCGACGCTGCGGATTTCTTCGGCAGAACCGCCGAAGAAAAGCTGGGACAGGCGGGGATCTGGCTTGGCGAAATGAACATGCTGGGCAATACACAACAGAATCTTCGTTATGCGATAGATACGGAAGCGGCTAATCAGGAAACGCTTAGAAGAGCCGCTTCCGATGCCGCCAATGAAGGCTTCGACGATATTTCCGAAAAATTCCTGCTCAACATGAACGTATCGAAAGGGCATGAATCCAACGGACGCAAATACCTCGACAGCATTGAAAATCCGCGGAACGAAACGGTTGAGGCAGTTTACAGATGCAACAACTGCGGTTATGAGCACAGAGGTTTCCGCGCTCCCGACTATTGCCCGCTTTGCGGCTATACAAGGCGGTATTTCAGACGTTCATTCTGGCGTTAAAAGATAAAGCGAAGCATTTTAACGAACCGAAGAGCTTTATTTATTTAAACAGATGTAAATTATAAACGAAAAAAACGAGCCGTTTGGCTCGTTTTATTTCTTGTTTCGGATTTGGGTTTTGATTCTCAGACGGCCCTGGAAACCTTGCCGCTTCTGAGGCAGCGGGAGCAAACACTAACGGTTTTTTTGTTTCCGTCGACCACTGCGTGGACTTTTCTGATATTAGGCTTCCAGGTTCTGGCGGTCTTTCTGTTTGAATGGGAAACATTGTGACCGAAAGATACACCCTTTCCGCAGTACATGCATTTTGCCATTATTTTACACCTCCAGGCTCTTACAGTGCGAATTTGTCAGCGATTCAGTATATAACACAATTTTTAGTTTGTCAATAGTTATTTTTCAGTAATTCCCAGACTTTATAAATGTCTCCGGCGCCCATGAGGATCACCAAATCATTTTTTTGCGCGTTGCTTTTTATAAATTCAGCCGCGCCGTCAAGCCCGCAACAATATACCCCGTGCGTGTTTTCGGCAAGCAGTCTGCCGCTTACACCGCAGTCGTCGGTTTCGCGGGCGGAGTAAACATCCGTTACCGCGACAATGTCCGAAAGCGACAGGGAAGCCACAAACGCGTCGTACAAAGAAGCCAGCCTTGAAAAGGTATGGGGCTGGAAAACGGTTATTACGCGTCCTTTCGCAACCTGAGCGGCTGTTTTAAGGCATGCCGTTATTTCGTCGGGATGATGGGCGTAGTCGTTTATTACGGTCGAGCCGTTAATTTCGCCGACTTTTTCAAACCGCCTTGCGACACCAGTGAATGCGCCGATACCTTTTATTATTTCTTCGGGGGTAAGCCCGTTTATATAGCAGGCGGCAAAGGCGGCTGCCGAATTCGCCGCATTGTGTTCTCCGGGAACGGATAGCCTCACTCTTGAACGGCCTCCGGGATATACAATGTCATATGACGCGTATCCGCCGTCGATATTTATGTTTTCGGCGTAAAAATCGGTTTTTTCCCTGACGGAGAAATAATAAAGCTTACCTTTGTAATTTTCCGCCGCTTTGACCGCGTTGGGACAGTCAAGGTTTATCACGGCCTTTTCAGACTGTGATATGTATTTTCCGAAGGATGAAATAATCTGCTGTATGGATTTGAAATAATCCGGATGGTCATGATGGACGTTTAAAACAACGGCGGTGGTGGGTTTAAAGGAAAGAAAGGAATCCTTGTATTCGTCGGCCTCGAAAATAAAGCTTTCATCGCCGCCGATTTTATAGCAGCCGCCGGCAAAAGGAAGATAAGCTCCCACGGCATAGGTGGGATTGCGTCCCGGAGCGAGATCGAATATCCTCGATATCATGCCGCTTGTGGTGGATTTTCCGTGAGTTCCGGCTATACCCACGGATATTGCATACCCTTCCGCTATCGCGCCGAGGAGCATGGCTCTGGTAATAATCTCGATCCCTCTCTCTGCGGCTTCGGTTATTATGCCGTGATTTACGGTAACGGCCGCGGTGTATACAACAAGATCAACGCCGTCAAGCTTGGGATTATCAATCTCATATGCGATATCTATGCCGTGCGATTCAAGCATCGCCGTTTCTTTGGACCGGCTTCTGTCATAGCCGAGAACGGCTTTCCCGCGGGATTTCATAATAAGGGCAAGCGAGGACATGCTGATTCCTCCGATACCCACAAAGTAAATTTTATTATAAAAAGAAAGGCTTTTCAAATATTTTCCTCCCGGTTTTATTGATTTCATTAATTATTATATTACGGATAAAGAATAAAGGATAAAGTACAAATTCCATTAAGAATAAGGTCTGGCTGCGTTTTGTTGAATCATTACGCACCACATAACAACGTAACGAGCAGCGGCGTAACGCCGCGCTCAACCATTATATCACGTATTATTTAAAAAGCAATGATAATCTTGAATAGATATGCACGGATTTT
>JAQVQF010000216.1 GCA_028701715.1 Eubacteriales bacterium
AGACCCCGTAATTCCTCCACACACGCCACGGGCGTGGTGATAACCGACAAGCCCATAACAGACTATGTTCCGCTGTCCCTCAACGACGATGTAGCGGTGACGCAGTTCGGCATGAACACCGTCGCCGAGCTCGGGCTGTTGAAAATCGATTTCCTCGGACTTAGATATCTTACCATTATCCGCAACACCGAAAGGTTAATACGCCTTGGGAATTCGCGCTTTGATATAACCAAAGTTACTGAAAACGATGCCAAAACCTACGAAATGCTTTGCAAGGGTAAGGCTCTCGGAATATTCCAGCTGGAGAGCGAGGGGATGAGAACGCTTCTCACAAAGCTCTGTCCCGAAAACTTAGAGGATATTATTTCCGTAATTTCCTTGTATCGGCCGGGGCCTGCCCAGTTTATCGACGAATTTCTCAAAAACCGCAAGGACAGGCAGCATATATTATATAAAACGCCTCTGCTCAAGCCCGTGCTCAATTCCTCCATGGGATGTATGCTTTATCAGGAGCAGGTCATGCAGGTGTGCAGAGTACTGGCGGGCTATTCCTACGGCAAAGCCGATCTTGTACGCCGCGCTATGGCAAAAAAGAAAAAAGAAGCTATGCTGAAGGAACGCGACGCTTTTATTGCGGGCTGTGTAAAAAACGGCGTGGAGAGAAAAACCGCCGAAGAAATATTCGATTCCATGGAATCTTTCGCCAGTTATGCTTTCAATAAAAGCCACGCGGCGGCATATGCCGTGATATCCTACCGCACCGCCTATTTGAAGTGCCATTATCCAAATGAATATATGTGCGCCTTGTTGAATTCAATTATGGGTGACAACGCCAAAATTAACGAATATATAGCCGAATGCGCCGCGCTCGGTATAAAGGTCAAGGGTCCCGATATAAACGAAAGCGGATCGGTTTTCGGTATTATCGGGGAAAACATCCGTTTCGGGCTTACGGCGGTTAAAAACGTGGGCTTGGCTTTTGCCGAATTTACCGAAAACGAACGGGAAACCGGCGGTAAATATAAAAGCTTTGAGGATTTTCTCTGCCGTACAAGCTCGGTTTCCAACGCCAAGGCGTATGAATCCCTTATACTCGCCGGCGCCTGCGACTGTTTCGGCATATTCAGGAGCAAAATGTTCTCCGTTGTGGATAAAGCGCTTTCATCGATATCTGGCATGAAAAACGAGATGAGAGCCGGGCAGATTTCGTTATTCGAAACGATAGAGGAAAATTATACCCCCTTAAAGCTTGAATACCCTAATATAAAGGAATACCCCGATAAGGAGAGACTTTCTTTCGAAAAAACGCTTACCGGCGTTTATTTCACCGGTCATCCGTTGGAAAATTACCGAGTATTTGCCAAAAACGCAAATTCGGTAACAATTAAGGACTTGTATTATTCATTGAAAAACGGTATAATACCCGATAAACAGACGGTTTCCGTTCTGGGACAGGTAAAGCTGCTTCGTAAAAAGGTTACCAAATCCAATAAGCTTATGGGTTTCCTCACAATAGAGGACCTTACCGGCGAGACCGACGTTATAGTGTTCCCGGCTTCGCTTGAAAAATATTCCTCATGGCTTAATACCGGCGAAGTGGTGCTGGTCACGGCGGAAGCCTCGCTCGAAGAACCTTTTAAGGGAGAAGGCGAGGATGTCCTTAAGCTGCTGTTGAGAGCGATTACCGTCGCGAAGCCCGACGGGGAAATAAACGGCAGGAACGCCGCGGAAAAAGAACTGTACCTGAAAATTACCGCGGCAAATAAAAATTATCTCGACGCGGCGTTGGCCGTTATCAAGCAATCAAAGGGCAAAAGCAAGCTGTACGTTTATTATGAAGAAAGAAAAGCCCTTACCGTATCCAAGGACATGTTTGTTGATATTTCTGAAAATCTCGTATCGGAGCTCAAGGAGATATTAAGCGACGAAAATGTTGCCGTAAAGGTGATTTAAAATTGATAGCAGGCTTTACATTTCCAAATCGGTAATTCATCTTTGCGGTAAAACAATTTATCTGAAAGGAAGTCATATCAATGGCGCTGTTTGAAAAAACCGACAGCTTTCTGGGAAGATACAAGCGTATAGTTCCCGTAACGAAAGCATTAAGGCCCTTATTTAATATCCTGTTTTACATACTGTGTGTATTGCTTGCGTTGTTTACTATCATCGCTTTTATAATGATTTTTGTAAATGTGGATGCGGATAAAATGCTGCTGCCGCCGGATATGAATGCGGTCAGGGACGAGCTGGGGAATATCACGTCATATTCGCTCAAGCTGGGCAACGGTATTCAGATTATTTCTCCCGCGTCGGAGATAACGCTTGCTCATATCAAGCTTGTCATATATGCCAGGTTATGTACCTGGTGCGTAACCTTCCTGTGTGCCGCTCCCATATTCAAGCTGATTTCCCTGCTTTTCGCAAATATCGGCAAAAACAACGTGTTTAGCGAGGAAAACGCCAAATATATAAATTATACGGGTATAATAATCATTATCGGTGATTTTCTGTTTACCCTGACGAATAATATATTCAATTACCAGCAGGTGCGACGATTCGTAACCGCCGCGGAGGTGGATTATTCCTTTGATATTCAATGGTTCGGAATAATCATAGGGTTGTTTATTATAATAATAGGGACTATATACGGTTACGCATGTTCGGTCGCCAACGGACAGGATGCCAATAAGGAGCAAAAAACAAAAAATATAGTTCAAACGGGAAAGTGATCTTATGGAAAAAGTCAAAGAATCCACGTTGAAAAAGCGTGTCCGAAAAGCGGGCTTAATATCGCAGATGATAGCAAAATCGGCAATATGGTATCCGGTTAAAATTGTTCTTCTCGTTTTGTGGAAATTGTTTTCGTTCTGCCTGAATATTCTTTTTACCGTTATGATAATCGGCGCCGTAACCGGTGTGGTGGTATGCTGCGCATTTTTACTTTATATACATTCGAATATCGAAGCCAAATATGACGGATTAAGCAATTTAAAATTCGATTCATCTCTTAACACCACCCTCTATTACACCGACGATGCGGGTAAAGAGATACTGCTTGAAGACGACACTCTGCACGGGTCGGAAAACCGCCTTTGGGCAGAATACAAGGAGATGCCTCAGGATCTTATAGATGCCGTGGTTTCTATTGAGGACAAAAGATATTTCACACATAACGGTGTGGATATAAAACGTACGCTGGGCGCGGTGCTCAATTATTTTATCCCGGGAGGAAGCGAATTCGGCGGCAGCACGATTACGCAGCAGCTGATAAAAAACGTGTCTCAGGACGACGATACCACCATACAGCGTAAGGTTCAGGAAATTTTCAGAGC
>JAQVQF010000217.1 GCA_028701715.1 Eubacteriales bacterium
TAGGTGCGTATAACGATCGCCATTGTTTTGAGCAGCTCATACGGCGCTTCGGACGGCAGTTCGGTAAAAAGCACTCCGGCCACATAATCCTCAAGCGATATTTCCTCGATTGTGCCGTCGGCGGTAATGTAAAGCTTTACGATATCCGTATCAGGCAACGACGAGGTTTCCGATTGCTCGATGAACGCTTCTTTATCTTCCGGCTTTAATCCCTCCGGCATAAGGGAATAAACCGTCGGAGTAAGGATAACACAGATAAAAAAGCATAAAAAATACAGCAGATAACGTTTCATGGATACACTTCCTTTATGTAAATTATCTGCTATATATATATTCGGTTTTCGTATATGTTATTCGCCAAACGCCCACATATGAGTATATCTCAGCTGCGATATCAGAAAATCAAGGTCCCATTCCTTTTCTGTGTTTTCCTGCGAATATGAATCCGCTATGAGTATTTTTCCGTCGTCCGTGATTCCGCGGAGGGTTATAAAGTGCCCCAATCTGGAAAAATAGCCGTTGCCCATCGAACAGACAATAAGCTGTCCCGCCTTCAGCTTTGTTGTAATCAAATTCCGGGTTGCGGTAAATTCCTCGACATTCAAGCCGTAATATGCGGCGGATTTGCCGAAAATACTGTGGCTTGTCCCGGTGCCGGAAACAAAGCAGCCCCATTTAACCGCAAGCGACGCGACTTCGTCGGGTGTGATATTCCTGCCGGTCAGGGTGGATACAATCATCGCCACATTTGTGGGACCGCAGCCGTAGGTGCCTATGGTTTCGTTACCGTACGGTATCGAGGCATACTCCTCCCACGCCTGGCAATAATAAATAAAGGTATCGTCGTTGCTGTTTGTTTTATCCTTTATCGACATAAACGCGGCATATTCCGCCATCTGGAGCGATTCCGATTGCGAAGGGAAGGCTTTTATGCTGTTTGTCAGACTATCCGCTGGGGTATCTTCCCCGTAATCGAAAGCGGTCGCAAGCTCGATTCCTTCCATTGCATCTATCTGAGAAATCCGGAATATTTCCGTTTGTAAATTTTCCGTTTTGGAAATTTTTTCTCTGTCGGGTAAAATACCGAAAGGAGCAAAAGCAAGCGTATACAGCATAACGGACACAGTCAGAACTACCGCGGTAAAAACCGCAACGCAGACTAAAAGTGTTTTTCTGACATTATACACCTTACCACTCCCTTATAAGCATAATATTTTCAATATCTTACCATATTATATCCTATTTGTCAATGATTTAAAAATACAAACCTAATAACACATTAACAAAGCTTTTAAGATTTAATATTGACTTAAACGATAAACGGTATATAATATCATTATATTGGAGATTTAATGATGCGTGAATATTCATTAACCGTAATCTTTATTATAATTCTTATATGCGCGGCGGCAATGCTTACGCTGTGGGTGTTTATGCCGGAAAAGGGCGGTGATACGGATTTGTCGGACGAATCCTCTTCCTTGCCTGTTATTAATTCATCGGAAAACAATTCGGAAAGCAGCATGGTTTCCGACGACACAACATGGGACGAATCATCTGTTGACGATACGGAATCATCCGAGGATTCCGACGAGACATCGGGCAAAGAGATCAACTGGAATTATACTGTCGATATTAGTATGTATTTGAAATATATCGAACCGGAAAACCCCGAAAGCTTTTCCGCGCTTGTCAATAAAAACACCGTTCCGCTTTCGGCCGATTATGTTCCGGAACAGCTCGTCCTTTCAGCCAACGCGCGTCCCGGACGCGAGGACCAGTGTTATATGAACGCGACGGCAGCCAAGGCTCTCGAGGCTTTTCTTAAGGAAGCGGCTTATTACGGTTACGACGACATCACCGTCACCAACGCGTACAGAAGCTATAACACACAGTATTATTTGTTTTATGATTATTATTTCAAGCTGGAGGCGTCAAAGAATCCCGGGCTGACAAAAAGCCAAATTATCGCTCTTGTTTCCGCCTACAGCTTCCCTCCCGGCCAGAGCGAGCATCAAACAGGGCTGGCGTGCGATATGCATAATGTTGCCGTCGGCAATCAGGACAGCTTCAACCATTCCGAAGAAGCCGAATGGCTTGCGGATAATGCCTACCGTTTCGGATTTATCCTAAGATATCCCGAAGGCAAGGAGGACATTACCGGAGCGATATACGAATCCTGGCATTTCCGTTTTGTCGGACGTAAGCTTGCAGCTTATCTGTATGTGAATAATATAACCCTTGATGAATATTACGAAAAAGGCTACGATATTTATTCCGAAAATCAATAAATTTATACCCCGGCTGACAAAAAACAGCCGGGGCTTTTTACATTAACCGTTATTTGATAAAAAATTTCTTATCATGGTGTACTGGGTGTCTTCCGTGCCGGGTATGGCGTCGAGATTTTTAAGCTCAAAGCCCCAGTGCTTGTAAATATCCACATTTGCCGCTTTGTGTGTTTCGAGATAGTAGATTTTACCGTTTTTGTCGAGCCATTTAAGAAAAGGACGCATCAGCGCGGAGCAATAGCCCTTCTTCTGCTGCGCCGGCTCGACCGCGAGCATAAACAGATACCACGCTTCCTCGCCCGCCAGCTTTTTGCGTATTTTAACATTGTTGTTTTCATATTTAAGCGATCTTGAAAGAATATCCCCTCTTGTGGTAAAGGGCAGCCGCCAGCCGCCGCTTCTGACAAACGCCATGGAGGGCACCCTATTGTTAAAGGGAGGGAACGTTGCCATAAGCCCTTCAAATTTGTCGCTTGTGGCGTACAGCTTAGCTATTCCGTAAACCGAACGCAGGGTGACCAGAGAATAACGGTATGAGTCCTTATAGCTCACCCCGGGCCTTCCCACCATATATTTATATACCGGGTCGTCTATAAAAGCCCGCGCCATAGTTTCGGCACACCGCGGAAGGTCTTCCCTTTTAATTTCATAAAGCTCCCGCATAAACGCTGACATGTCAGCTGACAAGTCAGCAGACAAGCTTGCTGACGGATTCGTCGATAAACCTAAAGATAAATCATCTCGTACCACAACCGTTCACCCCATTCATGGGATAATTATATAATAGCGGGTTGCTTAATGCAATTACGGAAAGCTTGAGGTTTTCTTAAGATTTTATTTAGGTAACCTCTAAAAACTCCCATTAAATTTCGATTTGTAATACCATGTTCAAACATATTTGATATAATAGAAGCATCAAAGTAACAGGAGATAAACCAAATGATGCAACTAGGACTTTTTAATGAAG
>JAQVQF010000218.1 GCA_028701715.1 Eubacteriales bacterium
TTCATTAGCCACGGCGATTTATTGGAAGCGACCTTTGTTCTCACCAGCCTTGACTGATGCCGTCCTATGGTGTTGAAGGTCAGTGTCGGTGAAGCCGCGTCGATGTCGGTTATCCTGCCGTACGGCACAAGCCCGAGCTTGATAAGCGCCTGAAAGCCGTTGCAGATGCCGCATATAAGCCCGTCGCGGTTTTCAATAAGCTCCGTCACCTGTTCTTTTATCGCCTGATTGCGGAAGAAGGCGGTTATGAACTTGCCCGATCCGTCGGGCTCGTCGCCGCCGGAAAAGCCTCCGGGGATTACGATAATCAGGCTTTTCTTGAGCTTTTCGCAAAACGCTCTTACGGATTCGCGTATTCCCTCCGGCGTCAGATTGTTTATTATAAAAATTTCGGGCTTCGCACCGGCATTTTCAAGCGCCTTGGCGGTATCGTATTCGCAGTTTGTTCCGGGGAACACCGGTATCAATGCTCTCGGCGCGGCAAATTTAACGCTTGAAGTTGCTCTGTTTTGTGTCAGATAAGCAAAATAAGGAATTTCTCTTACTTCGTTTTTTACTTTTGTGGGATAAACCGGTTCAAGCACGCTTTCGTATTCGTAAAGCAGCTTTTCGAGAGACAGGCGTTTTTCGCCGAATGGGATGCCTCCGCCGACTCTCGTCTTTCCCAGCAGCACACCTTCGCCGGGATATTCGTCCATCTCTACGACAAAGGAACCATAGGAATAACCGAAAATATCGGCAAGGGTGATGTTGTCGTCATATTCAAAGGATACTCCGTTGCCCAAGCAGGCCTTTATTACGCCCTCCGCCACGCCCCCGCAGGTCGGCGTATATACGGAATAGACACAGCCGTTTTCTATAAGCGAGGATATTTTATCGCAGTTTTCGATAAAAGACGCGGGTATCGGCAGCCCGTTGGCACCGTATTCGGGCCTGAACCATACGACGGCGTGACCGGGCGACTTGAATTCCGGTGATACGACGTTTTTAACGTTCCCGATCGTCACCGCGAAGGAAACGAGGGTGGGCGGCACGTCAATATTTTCAAAGGAACCCGACATCGAATCCTTGCCGCCGATTGCCGCGATCCCTATGTCAAGCTGTGCGTCCAAACCGCCTAAAAGCGCGGATATCGGCTTGCCCCAGCGTTTGGGATCGCCGCGAAGCTTTTCAAAATATTCCTGAAAGGTGAGGTGGATGCTTTTTTTGTTTCCGCCTGCAGCTATAACCTTTGCCACCGATTCGATAACCGCAAGGTACGCTCCGTGATAAGGCGATTTTTCGCTTATATACGGATTGAAGCCGTAAGACATAAAAGAACAGGTTTTTGTGTCGCCGTTTTCAAGCGGCAGCTTGTGAACCATTGCCTGGAGAGGTGTAAGCTGCTTTTTTCCGCCGAAGGGCATAAGCACGGTGGAACTGCCTATGGTGGAATCGAAGCGTTCTGAAAGACCGCGTTTTGAACAGACATTAAGATCCTTAATTAATTCACAGCTTCCCTTTTCGAAATCGGAAGGGATTTTTTTATCAAATTTTACGGCAGCTGATAGAACAGCGGTTGTATGCTTTGGCGCGCCGTTGGAATCGAGGAATTTTCTTGAAATATCCGCGATAACGTCGCCGTTCCAGTACATCACAAGCCGTTTTGTATCACTGACTCTCGCCACGATGGTGGCTTCGAGGTTTTCACCGTCCGCGATGGCTATAAATTTTTCGGCATCCTGCGCCGACACCACGACCGCCATCCGTTCCTGGGATTCGGATATGGCAAGCTCGGTGCCGTCGAGACCCGCGTATTTCTTTTTCACCTTGTCGAGGTCTATGTCGAGACCTTCCGCAAGCTCGCCGATCGCCACCGATACGCCGCCCGCGCCGAAATCGTTGCAGCGCTTTATGAGCAGCGACGCTTCGCTGTTGCGAAACAGCCTCTGGAGCTTTCTTTCCTCCGGAGCGTTCCCCTTCTGGACCTCCGCTCCGCAGGCGGCAAGGGATTGCGAGGTGTGCGATTTGGAAGAACCCGTGGCGCCTCCGCAGCCGTCGCGTCCGGTTCTGCCGCCGAGCAGTATCACCAGGTCGCCCGGCACCGGCGTTTCGCGCCTGACGGCATTCGCCGGAACCGCGCCGATAACGCCGCCTATCTCCATACGCTTTGCCACATATCCGGGATGATATATTTCATCCACCTGACCGGTGGCAAGCCCTATCTGGTTGCCGTAGGAGGAATATCCGGCGGCGGCGGTAGTCACAAGCTTTCTTTGAGGAAGCTTGCCCGGCAGAGTATCCTCGATGGGCGCAAGAGGATTTCCCGCGCCCGTCACCCTCATGGCGGCGTAAACGTATGCGCGCCCCGAAAGCGGGTCGCGTATCGCGCCCCCTATGCAGGTTGCGGCTCCGCCGAAGGGCTCTATTTCAGTCGGATGATTGTGGGTTTCGTTCTTGAAAAGGAGAAGCCAATCCTCGTCCTTCCCGTTAACATCCGTTTTTATTTTTACCGTACAGGCGTTGATTTCGTCGGATTCGTCGAGATCATCCAGCTTTCCGGTGAATTTTAGATATTTTGCGGCTATTGTCGCAAGATTCATCAGGCATACGGGCTTGGTCACTCCGAGTGTTTTTCTGACGGAAAGATATCTTTTATAGGAGCTTTCAAGCTCGGGCGATTCAAAGCTTATGCTGTCTATGCCGGTGAGAAAGGTAGTATGGCGGCAATGGTCGGACCAGTAGGTATCTATCAATTTAATTTCGGTCAGTGTCGGGTCGCGTTTTTCCGAAGAAAAATAATCCTGACAGAATTTAAAATCGTCCTCGTCCATGGCAAGGCTGTATTCGTTTATAAAATTTCTTCTTCTGTCCGAATAGAGTGCCGTAAAACCTTCGAGTATCTTAATTTTATCCGGTACGGGATATTCGGTTTTCAAAGTATCATAAGCGCAAAGAGAAGCTTCGCGGGATTCCACGGGGTTTATAAAATATTTTTTTATTTTTATCAACGTATCTTCTTCGACTGTGCCGTAAAGGAGGTAAATTTTTGCCGTTCTTACCTCAGGACGGGCTTTCCCGGATATTATGCTTATGCACTGAGATGCCGAATCGGCTCTCTGGTCAAACTGCCCCGGGAGATATT
Organism: Eubacteriales bacterium; assembly: GCA_028701715.1. Classification (GTDB taxonomy): domain Bacteria; phylum Bacillota; class Clostridia; order Oscillospirales; family CAG-382; genus UBA1206. The sequence goes on from JAQVQF010000218.1 coordinate 3,125, forward strand.
CGACGCCGAAAAACGCCGAAGCTCCTTTTATATCGAGCTTTTCCGAAGCCATATCAAGCTGCGGTTCCGAAAAAACCGCGGCGACGCACAGCGAAAACAAATCGGCGTCGACGCCTTCGA
>JAQVQF010000046.1 GCA_028701715.1 Eubacteriales bacterium
ATGAAATCACCGACGGCAAGTTTTTCATAGATAACAACCGCGTCAACGACGTCGCCCCAAGGACAGAGATATAGCGATGGTTTTCCAAAACTATGCTCTTTATCCTCATATGACGGTGTTCGACAACATGGCTTTCGGACTTAAACTGCGCAAGGTCAGAAAAGAAGAAATCAAACGCCGCGTTGAAGAAGCCGCAAGAATTCTTGACATCGCACACCTCCTTGACAGACGCCCCAAGGCGTTATCCGGCGGTCAGAAGCAGCGTGTCGCTCTCGGACGCGCCATAGTTCGCGAACCTAAGGTCTTCCTTCTCGACGAACCTCTTTCCAACCTGGATGCCAAGCTGCGTGCCTCTACCAGAAGCGAGCTGACCAAGCTTCACCAGAGACTTAAAACGACCTTCATATACGTTACCCACGACCAGACCGAAGCCATGACAATGGCGACACGTATCGTCGTTATGAAAGACGGTCTTATTCAGCAGGTCGAAACCCCGCAGAACCTTTACGATTATCCCTGCAATATATTCGTCGCCGGCTTCATAGGCTCCCCGATGATGAATATGCTCAGCGGAACGCTTGTCAAACCCAAGGGAAGCGACAATTTATACTTTGAATTTGCCAACGGCAGAGCAAAGCTTCTTATTCCCAAGGAAAAGGCCGAAGACGAAGCTCTCCAGCCCTATATCGGCAAGGAAGTCGTAGTCGGTATACGTCCCGAACTTCTCCGTGACGACGCAGACGCCGCGAGCAAATATCCCGACGCCGTCATTGACTGCTATGTGGAATTTACAGAGCTTATGGGTTCGGAAATCTATCTCTATCTTGACGTTGCCAAGAGCGATGACGAATTTGAGGACGAAATCAGCATGATCGCACGTGTTTCCTCCCGTTCCAAGAGCAAAGCCGGCGACAACATCAAAATAGGCATTGACACCTCTTTAATCCATATCTTTGACAAGGATACCGAACAGGTTATCGTTCATTAACCGTTTTATAATTTAACGGAGCGTATTTTACGCTCCGTTTTTATATATGCCTTTACCCTTTGTCGGCTTTATTTAAATTAACCCTTGATTTTGTGTTAACTATAATTTATACTGTAGTTAACAGACGAATATATAATATTTAATTATTTATAAAAGGAGAGTCCGAATGCTTACAATATCCAACCTTACCAAGTCATACACACCGGGGAAATATGCCGTCGACAATCTGACACTGACCATTGAAGACGGAGATATTTACGGCTTTATCGGTCACAACGGCGCCGGCAAGACCACCACACTGAAAGCCGTTACCGGTATACTGCCCTACGATAAAGGAAGCATAACCCTGAACGGAATCGATCTTGCCGCGGAGCCCATTAAATACAAATCGCACCTTGCCTATATACCCGACAATCCCGATTTATATGAATCCATGTCCGGTATAAAATATATAAATTTTATTGCCGACCTATATGATATATCTCAGAATATCCGCGATAACAATATCCGTAAATACGCGGACGCTTTTGAAATGACGCCCAACCTCGGCTCGCCCATCGCATCCTATTCACACGGTATGAAGCAAAAGCTGGTGCTTATATCGGCGCTTGTTCACGAACCCATGCTGCTCATACTTGACGAACCGTTTGTGGGGCTTGATCCGAAAGCCGCGCATATTCTTAAAAGCTTTATGAAGGAGCTTTGCGGGAAAGGCGCGTCGATATTCTTTTCCACCCATGTACTGGAGGTTGCCGAAAAGCTATGCAATAAAATCGCCATAATAAAGAGCGGAGAGCTTATAAGAAGCGGACTTATCGAAGAAGTGCGCGGTGATTCCTCGCTTGAGGAGCTGTTCCTCGAGCTTGCCGAGTAAACGGAGGGATAACCGTGAAAAATAAGCTTTTACTCCTTATAAAGGTTAATATAACTTCTGTCCTTTCACAGGCGAAGCTCGTTTCGGCGGGAACGGGCGGCAGCACAAAATCCAAAAAAATCGGTTATTCTCTGCTTTTTACTTTCCTTGTAGTCTATTTCTCCGTCCTGGTCGGCACCATGACAAAAATGCTTTACAATTCGCTGGCTGATTATGATCTCACCCTGCTGATCCCCGGGCTGTATTTTATAGGCGCTTCGTTTATGATCCTCTTCACCTGCCTCTTTACTTCCCACGGATATTTATTCAAAGCAAAAGATCTCGATATGCTCTTCTCGTTCCCGGTATCTCACAGGGATATACTCGTATCCAAGTTTATAATGCTCTATTTTTACGACCTTATGTTTTCGGTTATAATTTTCGGAGTGTCCGGAGCGGTTTTCTGCGTACTCGAATCAGTGGGCTTCATGGGCTGGCTGACGCTTATAATCGGTGTGTTCCTTACACCGCTTCTTCCCCTCACCATAGGCGTGCTGATCTCGTATTTCGTGGGGCTTGCGCTGAGGAAGGTAAAATATAAAAACGCGATAACAACGATTTTGGCGATCTCTTTCTCGCTTTTGATAATTTTGTTTTCGTCGGGCTCGCACAGCATCAACAATTACATTATAAAGCACGGCGGCGATATGCTCCGGGCAATAAAATCATATTACTTCCCCGCCGGCTTCCTTTTCGAATCCTTTAAAGGCAGCGTTTTAAATTTATTGCTGTTTGTCGTCATTAATATCGCTCCGGCGGTAATTCTTCTCACCCTGATATCGAAGCATTTTGCTTCGATAGTCGCTTCATACGGCTCGTCATCTTTAAAAGCGAATTATAAATTACGTTCGCAGAAAAAATCCAAGAAGCTTGACACCTGCTTTCTCAAGGAAATAAGGCGTATTTTATCATCCTCCGTATATCTTCTCAATTCGGGTGTGGGAATACTGATGCTTATCGTATTTACGATATCTTCGATTCAAACCACAAAATCTGCGGAAACCGGTATAGGTTTGTTCGGTTCGTCTGTTATGCCGCTTGTGGCGGTGTTTATTCTGCTGTTCTGCTGTACCATGAATTCCTCGACAAGCTGTACGTTTTCCCTTGAGGCAAAAACGCTTTGGATATACAAATCCGCTCCGGTGGACGAAAGAACGATATTCGAAGCCAAAGCGCTGGCAAACGAAATATTGTATCTTCCCTTTATTCTGATATTCGGAATACTCTACTCCGTTATATTCAACATGAATTATTCATCGATTATTTTACTGTTTCTTATACCGACGATAGCGCTTGTCTGTTCGTCATATTTCGGACTTCTCGTTAACCTTGCGCATCCGAAGCTTAAATGGCAGAACGAAACTCAAGTCATTAAGCAGAGCATGAGCGTGGTTATCGCCATGTTCGCTTCGATCGGCTTTAATGTTCTCATGGTAATTTTGACGATTTTGGCGGTTAATAATTTAAACATAAGCGTTTTCGAAATAATGCTTTGCTTACTCGTTATCTACCTCTCGCTTATGGTTTACCTTGAATATCGTCTGCGTACCTGGGGTGTAATAAAATTTAAAATGCTGTATTAAGGATAATACAGCCGGGAAAGCCGCATCACCGCTTGGTTTTTGATTAGTTCAATGGACATTAATATATACAAAGCCAAAAGAAAAGCGTTAAATTTTATATTTCAACGATAATAGCTTTCGTAATCAATAATATAATTTTTGGGGTTAACTCTGTAATAATCTCCGTCGCCGTCGGGCAATCTGACCTCAAAATGTAAATGCGGTCCGGTCGATTTGCCGGTGGAACCAATAAGCCCGATATATTCGCCCTGCTTGACTTCGCTGCCGACCTTTACCAGTATTTCACTTTGATGAGCGTAATATGTACGTATCCCGTTGGAATGCTCGATTATTGTAAGATTGCCGAAATCGCCGCTCATTTCGGCAAAAACCACAACCCCGTCGCCTGCCGCTTTTATGTAATCCCCATAACAGTAGCCGCCCGGTTCCTTGGCCGCTATGTCGACTCCGCCGTGAAAGGTGCCGCCCAGCAGATAACGGGTACCGTATTCGGAGGTTATCCCGCCGTCATAGGGCATAATAAACATCTTAAGCCCGGTTAAAACAGTCGCGGATTTAACCTTTATTCCTCTTTTTACAATCTCTTCCACGGGTTCTTGCGTTACGATAGATACAAACAGCTTTTCTTCCGCTTTTACACCGTCGCAGTATGTAATCACATATAAATTTTCGGCAATTCCGTTTGAGCCTTTTTGCAACACTTTTTCGGTTCCCTCATAGGCTTCGGAATCATCGATATATACCGTGGAATATGACAGCTCCGCGTTCCTTTGCTCAAGCGTTTCTACAAGCAACGACAGCTGATACCCGGCAAGGCTTTCAATGATATCCTCTTCTTCGTCAACGGTGTCCAGAACGGTATATCCGTAGTAAATATCATCCTGTATTTCAACCGATACGATATAACCGTACGACGCACAAGCTTGATTTTCCGCAGTATCCTCAAGTAACATTTCGATGGTGTCGTCGTCCTTAGATGAACAGATTTTTTCACCGTTTATATACAGAGTATATCCGTATAACGTTTCTTCGTCGGCAGAGACCGTTTCTTCGGATACGGCGTATACCACAGGGGCGTATGAGTTTTCATGTAACTCATACGCTTTAATGTTGTTGTTTCCCGTATAAAATAAAGACAGCGAAAACGCTGCCGAGATGATGATAACACATACGGTAATGTCAATATTGGCTTTTAGAAAATTATGTAGCTTTTTTATCATAACAACAGCCTTTTTATAGTTTTTGTTTTGATATTGCCATTATAACATTTAAATAACATAATTTCAAGCATTTTGATTGTTTTATTACAGAAAAATGATGGAAATTTGTATTTAACGCCAAATTTGATTTATTTAAATAAACAGATGAGGTTATAATTAATGTCTGCCGAACAAACCGTATAACGGATTGTTCATGCGGCATATGCCGCATAAATTCATAAAAACCGGGAAAGCCGCATCGCGGCTTGGTTTTTGATTTATTCAGTGGACATTAATTAAAATACACGGAAATAAATGAAAAAAAGCAAAGGGGTATTGCATAAAGAGATATAAAGTGCTATAATAAATAACCAATAAAAGTCGGCTTCGGCTGTATTTTGGTTATTATCTTCATTTTACCAATCAATCCGGGAGGTACATTATATATGGAAATCAAAATAACCCGCACCAGCAAACCCTTACCCAAACCCGATTCCTCCAAGCTCGGTTTCGGCAAAATATTTACAGATCATATGTGTATCTGCGAATATTCAACCGCCGAGGGCTGGCACAACGCCAGAATCGAACCTTTCCGCAACCTTTCTCTTTCACCCGCGAGCATGGTATTCCACTACGGTCAGGAAATGTTCGAAGGCTTAAAGGCCTACCGTACCGACGACGGGAGAATTCTGCTTTTCAGACCCGATAAAAATGTCGAAAGAATGAACAACACCAATGCGCGTTTATGCATACCCTATTTGGACCCCGATTTTACGTTGAACGCGATAAAAGCAACGGTTAAAATCGATGCGGATTGGGTTCCCTCCGAACCCGGCACATCGCTTTACATACGTCCTTTTATTATCGCCACCGATCCTTTCTTGGGCGTACATCCGTCCCATACCTATATGTTTATTATCATTCTTTCTCCTTCCGGTTCATATTATGCCGCCGGGCTTAATCCTGTTAAAATCGCAGTCGAGAGCGAATATGTCAGAGCCGTTAAGGGCGGCACAGGTTTTGCCAAGGTAGGCGGAAATTACGCCGGCTCCCTTATCGGACAGCAAAAGGCCGAGGAACAAGGTTATGCTCAGGTATTATGGCTCGACGGTATTCAGCACAAGTATATCGACGAAGTGGGCGCGATGAATGTCTTCTTTAAAATTAACGGCGAAGTTATCACTCCGTCGCTGGAAGGCAGCATTCTTCCGGGCGTTACAAGGCGTTCTGTCATTGAGCTGCTTCGTGACAAGGGCTTTACCGTATCGGAAAGACGTATTTCCATCGACGAGGTTTACCAAGCTTCCGAAAACGGAACTCTTGAGGAAATGTTCGGTACCGGCACCGCCGCGGTTATTTCCCCGGTGGGCGAGCTTGTATGGAATGACAAGCATATTATAATAAATAATTCCGAAATCGGTCCTGTTTCCGATATGCTTTACAAGCAGCTTACGGGTATTCAATGGGGTAAGATTGAGGATAAATACGGCTGGACCGTGAAAGTAATTTAAAATTATGGATACACGTTCGGAAGAAAACGTCCAAAAAAACGGAATATATAAAAAATTTAAAAGCAGCGTATCACGGCATCCTGTTTTTTTAACGATTTGCGTTCTGTTTATTATTTCGATCGTTGTTTATATTATTTCAAGATTTCATACCGGGTTCGCCGAATTCTGGGCACGAAATATGTCGGTCGGTATCAGGTATATCACCGCCATGCTAACGGCGATTTTCCCCTTCTCGATAGCCGAAACCTTAATACTCCTGCTTCCTCTTGGGATAGCGGTGACGGTTTGGGTATCGTTGAGGCTGAGTTTCAAGAACGAAAAACGGCGTTTATCAAAGCTTGTACTCACTCTCGTTTCAATACTGATGATTGTCTGTATATTATTCGGACTCGGATTCGGTCCCTGCTATTTCAGAAACAGTCTTGCCGATAATTTAAACTTGACGGATAAACCCGTGTCGGCCGAATCGTTATACAACACCGCAGTATGGTTGACCGAAAGCATCAATGAGGTTATTCCGTATGTTTCGTTTTCATCCGAAGGCGAATCTCATATGCCCTATTCCTTTAGTATGCTGTCTTCCGTTGTCAACGAGGCTTTCAATGACTTTGCCGCGGAATATGACTTTATTTCAAGCTTTAGCTGTCCGGTAAAAATGCTTGCCCTTTCCGATGCCATAACCTATACTCATGTTTCGGGAATTTATTCTTTCTTTACCGGCGAAGCGAATATCAACGTCAACTACCCCGACTTTATCACTCCCTTTACCGTCGCTCATGAAATGTCTCATCAAAGGGGTATAGCGCGGGAGGACGAAGCTAATTTTGTCGCATTCCTCGTATGCGTCCAAAGCGACGACGCGTATATGAGATACAGCGGATATCTTAATGTGCTTCGTGAGGTTATGTCCGCCTTGTATAAGGCCGACAAGGATTTATATGCAAAGTACAGAAACTCATATTACCCCGACAAGCTGGCGGGTGAAATATCGGCATATTCAAAATTCTTTGATAAATATCGTGATTCGACCGCCGCAAAGGTCGTTTCCGGTACAAATGACGCTTACCTTTCATCTCAAAAGGTAAAAGCAGGAGTTAAAAGCTACGGACTCGTCACCGATCTTGCCGTAGCCTATTACGAAACAAATATCGAAAACAAATAATCTGTTCAGGCAAAAAAATACCCGCGAAGCATCTTTATCTGCTCCGCGGGTTTTCTTATTGTATTGCATTGTGTTATGCTTACTGCATCACTTATCCCGTTATACCGCTGCGTTCCACGCCTTCTATAAGGGTTCTTTGCGCGAAGAGATATACTATAACCAACGGGAACAATATCATTAAACCGCAGGTATTACGTATTGCTTTTTCATACGTTATCTTCGCCGCATATTCCGTCTGAAGCGATTTCGGAATCTTTACGATACTCGGCAGCAAATTGATTTTTTCCGTATCCGTAAAGAACAGATTTGTATAAAATGTATCCGTCCACTGCCATGAAAAAGCGAACATAAAGATCGTGACAAGCATGGGGATCGACATGGGGATGATTATTTTTACAAAGGTCTTGAAAACGCCGGCGCCGTCAACATAAGCGGCTTCCTCAAGCTCATCCGGCACGCCCTTGTAATACTGTCTCATTATGAATATATACAGACCGTTTTTAAAGGCTATGCCGCAGAACGACATGATACCGAGCGGCCAGTAGGAGTTCAACAGATTAGAAATAGCCGGCGTTGCCTGACTGGATAAGCCGAACGTTTTCGCAATAAATCCGTATATGCCCCAGATATCGAAATATCTGAATTTCATAAACATGGACATCTGAATGGATTGATGAGGTATGACCATGGTGAATATGACACAGAGGAAAAGCAGCTTTTTATTCTTGAAATTAAACTTTGCGAAGCCGTAGCCGACTATAGCGCAGGTGAGCATCTGAACAAAGGCGCACAGCAGTGACAGAGTCGCGGCGTTTGAAACTGCCGACCAATAACCGTTGTCGTTGATGATTGCCTTGTAGGTGTCGAGTGTCGGGTATTTCGGTATCAGCTTAACGGTCGTATCCACAAAATCCTCACGGCTCATAAAGGAGCCCGATATCTTTGATATATATGGCAATATGATTACATATGAAATGCCAACCAAAAGCACAAATCTGAATATCGCCCACAATACCTTCTTTAAAAAGTATAATGTAAGGTATTTATAACGTAAAAGCACCCAGAAAGAGGTCTTTTTGTCGAATACCATCAGGGAAGGGTCTTTTTTAATTTTATTTTCCGTTTTATCCATCTTAAGCTCCTCCCTTAATCTCTACGCTGGTAGAAGATATACGCCGACAGTATCGCAGCCACCAAAGCTAAAATCAACAGCACCAGCATGAAATAAATCCAGCTCATGGCGGTTGACCTGACATTTCCTTCCGCTTTGCCGTAAATTTCGTTAATGTACACTATTACCGTGTTGGATTGTGATGTGAACGAGTCGATAACCGTATATATCGTATTTACGAATATCATCGGCGAAATCATCGGGAATGTTATCTTCCAGAATATTTCCCAGGAGCTTGCGCCTTCAATCTTACATGATTCATAAATTGCCGGAGAAATCGATTGAAGGCCGGCAAGGAATATAAGCATCTGTACACCGGCTTTGTTTATGATCGAATATACTTCAGTGACCACCGCAACGACATAGGTCAGCAGTTGATTTCCGACCTTCATTCCCGAAAAGAATCGTTCGACCTGCAATATTGAAATCAATTCATTGCCTACCGAAGACGATGAAGACATTGTTCCGGAGGAAATATCCGTCATCTGTGACTGAGCTTCCGCGAGAGAGTTCTGAACCTCAATGGATTCGACAATGCCGGTAGATACTATAACCGGTATGAAGAATATTGCACGAAATACCGCTCTGCCTTTCATCTTCTGGTTTAAAAGCACAGCCATGAAAAGTGAGAAAATAACTATCGCGGGGATATTAAACGCGAGCTGTTTCAGACTTTCTATTAACTTGGTGCTGAAACTTTCATCTTCAAGCAAAGCGTATGAATAGTTTCTCAAACCAACCCAGATAGGATTGTAGCCGCCGCCCCTTACCGCTTCTATTTTCACGAAGCTGAAGTATATGGAATCCACAATCATCGGAAGATAGATAAGCACAAAGCCGATAAGGAAAGGAGCTATAAAAAACCAACCGAGTCTGCCCTTTTTTCTGTCAAGAGACTTGCTTTTTCTCTTTTTTACTTTTACGGCTGCAGGAGCGTCTTCGGCAATGTTTATTTTTTTTGCTTTATCCATTGCTTGTTTCTCCTTTCACCGCTACTGTTTTAACAAAATCATTAGCCGGGATAACTATTTTACCGCCGTTATATTCGACTGTAAAATCTTCCTCAAGATAATTTATTAAAAATACCTTGTCGTTGTCATAGACCACCTTTACAACCTTACGGTTATAATCAAGGAATTCATGATCTATCACTGTGGAATATCTGACATCCTTGAGAGCGTTGTTAAGCTCTTTATATGTGCTTAACATATCCGACAGCCAGATAGAATATCTTACCGAATAATAACTGCCGACTACCGAATCACCCGAATACTGTTTCAGTTCTGAGGTATTCTGAACGGCGATAACAAACATGGGTGACGCGCCGTTTTCAATGGTCTTAAGGAGCTGATACCGGTAGTCGCCAGCAAGATTTATGGCTGTACCCGCAAATTCTTTATACCCGTGCAGCAGCATACCGTAAAAAGGTACCGACGCCGCTGTGTATTTATAACGTGAATCGTCGAGAGGAACGTCAACTATATCGGTTACATACTGCCATGTATAGGAATTCCCGCCCGAAACAAGAACGTTTTCGTTTTGCTCCTTGATTTTGTTCATCAGCTTAACAATTATCTTCTTTGAGTCTTCCCTGTTGAGAGGATCGTCCTCATTGAAGTCGGAGGATAATATAGTCCCAAGTGTGGTTACCGCAATACCGCCGATATCATATTTGGAATAATCCGTATAGGTTTTGTTATAAAACTTTTCCATGACGCTGGGCGATATAATAGCGCCATTACCTCTTGATGTATATCCCTGAAGAATAGGATCGTATAACTTATATCCCGCTTCTCTGTCATCTATTGTTTTTGTAAGATCCTTGCTCGGACTGAAGCCGTCGAACAGCTCATCTCTGTAGGCTATAGCATAATTAAGATTGGGGAACAGCTGAATGGTTCCGTTGGATGAATCCCCGACATATGTCAGCAGTCTGTTGAACGCGCTTGTTCCGCCTAAAGCGTCGCAAAGCTCAATTCCTGACGGCACAAGAGGCCACATGCCCTTATTGCACCAGCCCTCCATGAGCATCTTTACATTGTCGATATTATATTCCTTCAGTTTTTTGAGAATATCAATGGTATCGTCAAAGCTGGTAAGAGGAACCGTGGTATTGACAGGGACACCGAGCACGGTTTTGGTCGTTTCCAGTGCGCCGAGAGTCTTTATATACAAGGGTATGTCATCGTTGCCGTCATCTTCAAGCTTGGTTATGACTCCGGTTTTTTCGAGATAATCCCTGTAAACCAGCGCCATTCCGGTATATGAGGCGCTTTCGTTGTCAAGTATAAATACTCTTATACCATAATCGCCGGTATATCTTCGCTTGGATTCGACCGTCCACATTGCGTCGTTACCCGCCGAGATACCGCTGTCAAGCGCGTATGTATCGCTGGGACGCGGGTTGAATGTGGTGTATGCCGAAGCGAACATATGCAGCGAACCGCCGTTATCCACGGTAAGCTTTGCCAAAGAATCGCCCGAGGTAATGACCGCAAGGTAGCCGTAGTAATGCTCGGTGTCCCTTGTTTTTATAACCTCAATCTCTTCCTCTTCGCCTTCGTCGTTAAGTACTATTTCAATGTCCGTATATTCAACAGAAGTGACCACCGTTTCAGCGACACCGTAGGCCGGATATCTCATCACTTCTTTATTCGCACCTGAAATTGTGTGGTACGCGTAGTCCTGACCGTATATGCTGTTTGTGGTTTTAAACTGGGTACCCTTTATAGCCTGAAGGTCAAAAATGGTACCCGCACCGTCGGGTGAGAATATATATCCTTCGTTGTTGGTATCGGCCGTCCCCGCATAAGGAAGGACGGTTATGGAATTCAATGTATAGTTGGTGGAATCGAAACGTATGTTGCCTGCATTCAGGCGGATATATAAACCGTATTCGTCGATTGTGTATTCGATAGCCATCTTGAACAGAGCGGGAATTTTATCGCTGCCCTCATAATCGGTCTCTGCATGGTCTTCTTCCATCTGTTCCTTGGTATAATTGGTATATAGCTTTACATACTGTTCAACCTTGCGCAGCTCGGCCGCTTTTGCGGTTGCTTCGAAAATCATTATCGCAAAATTTTCCGTACACGGATAAGTGGCTTTGGTTTCCTCAATGGTCTTATTGGATTTCACCTGCACTTCGCTGATATAGCTGGTATAAACACCGGCAAGCACACCGTATGAAGGCATTTGATCCGGATATCTTTCTCTGTATTCAGACCTTGTCATAAACAGATATTCCTGCGTGGGAACGGAGATTTTGGATTTATCGAACTTTTCACCCCAGGAGGTAATTTGCTCCACGGAAGTTGCTCTGAGCGTATAATATGCCATGAAGGTTCGTTTATCCTTCGGGGTTGTTGAGTTTTCCGCTATTTGAATAAGCAAAGACATCCATTTGTCGAATTTTATCTGACGAGGAACAAGATATGTGGTTTCCTCGCGTCCGATGGTGTATTCGACTCTCAGTCCTCCGCGGATGTTTTTAACGGTTATCTGGTCATACATAGCCGAGTTCGCGTATGATTCAAGATTTGTGGCGGATGTATTTTCGGTGTACCTGACCAGAAGCTGCGAAAGTAATGTTCTTTTTACCGTAATTGAAGTATCGGTATCCTTACCGTCGGAGCCCTTCGTATGGCTCTGACCGAGTATATAAGGATTGGTGCAGTAGTAGCCGACATAATCATATGCCTTGCTGCCTTCGCCGCCGACCGTATTATAATTACCCTCTTCGTTGGGATCGGCAAGCTTCAGGCATATAACCTCTCCCGTTTTAGGGTCGTTATATAAAGCATACCCATTGCTGACAAGCACAAGCTTCATCGCAGATATAACTTCATTACCGTTGATTCGTTCCTCAACCGAATTAAATTTTACCAGAGTATAGGCTTTATCCAGAGATTCCCAGGTATTGTCATTTGAGGTTTCGGACGAATCCGCGGCAAATGATACCACCGACAAAACGGACGGCGCTATCATCATTACCGCTAAAAGCAATACCGTAAATCTAAGGATGGATTTTTTTATGCTCAACACTTATCACCGTCCTTTCTAAGATGCTCTTAAGGAAATTTCGATATAGATGTTATAGAAGAATATAAACACTCTCGAAATCAAGTTTCCGAATAATATACAAATGAACATAATAAACGCAGCGCCTACTATTGTTCCAATTGTGGTAAGAATATTTTTGCCCAGCGAATAATCGTGTATAACCATCATTCCGAAGAATATTAACATACCCAGCCAGAAGAAAGCAAACGATTCCACCAACGCAAGTATTGCTTTTTCGTCGACGGTTACGATATTGGATAGCCAAACTGTCGGCAGCAGAAGTATGGGCAACGGGGTAAGCGCATAACAGCTTGCAATATAAATATCCTTGAACGTGCCCTCACCGTCAAATAATGTCGTTAGGCACCAGTTTGCGGTAACCCACAAGAACAGAGGTACCGCGACCGCAAGTATCTGATCAAAATAGTCGACGCTTAATCCGTATTGATTGTAAAGGTACC
>JAQVQF010000219.1 GCA_028701715.1 Eubacteriales bacterium
GATATTGCGGGAAGTTTCTCTCTGTGTGTCTACAAAGTTTTTAATAAGCCTGAAAATAAGCTGGGCGACAAGCAGCGCGGTGATGGTTATCACCACAGGGGCGAAGGTCGCGCTGTTTGCCAGCTTTTCGAGCACAAGCGACGGGATATACAGGTTCAGCGAATAAAGGGTGATCGCCAGCGGAATGACCGCCACCGCGGAAAACGCCATCGTTCTGTCCCATTCCCAAATCTTTATAATCATCCATCTGAAGCATGAAAGAGTTTTGTATTTGGGTATTCGCTTGGGCTCCTTTTTCGGCTTCTTTTTATCTTTTTCCGATTCTTTTAATTGTACTTCTTCTTTTTGTATGTCTTTGTTTTTGTTTTTCATGTTGCCGTCCGTCTGTGTGTAAAATTTGAAGGAAATCGAACAATCTTAACATAAAAGGCGTAATTTGTCAATGAAAAAGCCAAAAACCATTCTAACACGGCTTTTACGTTTTACTCAGGATATAAAAAATTAACCCACGGTTAATATCATTGTTCCTGACGATAGCTGTACAACAGCGTTATTTTTTGCTATTATAATAACAGAAACAAGCGCTTGTTTACTTTATTGTAACGGAGATACTGATATGGAACTGAAAATTGGCGAAAATATTAAAAGGCTGCGTAAAAACAAGAGCATGACTCAGGAGCAGCTTTCGGAGCTTTTGAATATCTCCTGCGCCGCGGTGAGCAAATGGGAATCCGCCGACACCTACCCGGACATTACCATGATTATGCCGCTTGCGAGGGTATTTGATGTTGGCATAGACGAGCTGATGGGGTATAATGACGCAAAGGTCGAAGCCGAAATAAAAAACCTTCTTGCCGAATACTTGGAACTTCAGGCAAGAGGAAAATATAAGGAAGCGACCGAGCTTATAATGCAAGCAAGAAAAACCTATCCCAATGATTACGGGATAATGCTCCGGTATATGTGGGACCTTGCGGGCGGCTCCGCCGACAACCGACCGGAAACGCTGAACCTTTATCATGACGAATTTATGCGGATATGCGATTGTATCCTCGGCGGCTGCACGGACGAAAGCCTGCGGCTTGAAGCGATGACCATGAAAGCCAAGCTCTTGCATGCGGCGGGTGACACGCAAGCCGCGCTTGCGATATTGGCTGATTTTCCGTCGTGGTATCAAAGCTCGGAACAAAGAACCGAGCTGCTTTTTGCAAAGGATACCGATGATTTCCGCTATTACGTCAAACGTAATTTATATGAGCTTGCAGATTTCGCGGCAGATAAGGCGGTCAAGGTCATATTCTTTGATAGTACCTTAGCTATGGATGAAAAGGTTGTAAAAGTCGAGACATTGGGGGATATGCTTTCGGCTCTGTATGATAAATCAAGCGAAACTATATTTGCGGTCATCCTGAAAAGCTTATGGGGCAGATTGGCAAATGACCTCACCTTCCGCGGAGGAAAAACGGCGGATATAATAAGAATCAGAAAAAAACAGCTTAACGCAGTAAAATCAGTTACTCAAGCATCTATGAAGGATACAGCGTTATTTGACAGCTTTTGCATGCCGAAAGGAACGGATAATTTGTTAAAGTGGACTTTGAATTATTTAAGCACCTGCGAAAACAGTATCCTTGCAAAGCTACGCGAAAATAAGGAATATATGGAAATGTTTGAAAAATATTAAAAGCAATACGGTAAGATACGGCTGATAAATAATAAAGCGGGGCGGTTCTTATATACCGATAACATTTAAATATAGTATTCTGATTAAAAAGCCTTGAAAATCAAGGCTTTTTAATCGTTTGTGTTCTCCTTGCGGAAATTCAGTACAGGCAGTATAACGGCCGATTCATCCTCATCCTCCTCGCCCTTCCATGCGACAATAAAACCGATTCTTGCGTTAACCGGCTCATACCCTTTGCTTTTTAGCATTTCCAGGTTATTTATAAATTCCTTGGAGAATTTTACCACACGAACGCTTTTACCGTTAATTTCAGCCGACAGATAGCAATCGAATACCGAAAGAGCAATACCGCTGTAAAGCTTTAATATGATTTCCTTTTTATCCTTGAAAAAGCCGAGAAAAACATCCCTGTGGGTCAGCTGAAACGATAATTCGGAAGGTTCGGCGTACTCTGCCGCGTCTGTTCTTTTTATAATACCTTGAATGGAATATTTATTGAAAATATCGGTTCTGCAATGAATATATAAAGCTTTTTTAGCGCGGGTCAGCGCTACGTAAAGCTTCCGCTTTTCTTCGTCGTTTTGCGCCGAAAACTCTTTCAGGAGCAAATATACGGTATCAAACTCTCTGCCCTTGGCTTTATGTATTGTAGAAACATACACCGCTTCGTTTTCATCCGAGTAAAAGTCTTCATAATTGGATTCTTTTATAAATTCAACCAGATCGTTACGGTATTTTATATGATTAACGCTTGCGTAATCTTCCAGCATATTCAAACAGTTAGTCAAACATGTGCTGCCGGTATATGATTGTTTAAGCTGTTTTTTCGCGGCTTCCCATAAAACGTCGTCGATAACCGGAGATTTCAAATTGCTGTCTATATATTTTAAGAAATAGCGAACCTCCGCCAAATTATACAGCCGAAATCCGTCGAAAGACTGTATAAGTCTCGCCCGTATACCCTTTTTATTCAATAAACCCTGTGTCTGCAGCGCTTCGATATTTGTGCCGGTAAGCACGCAGGCTTTTCCGCCGTTATAGGTCTTGGAAACATGCTCGCTGACGGCCTGTTCCATCCTGTCAGAGATATAACGTATTATCTCAACCGTTCCGGCTTCTGTCTGAACCGCCTGAATGGGATAGGATTTTATGCGTTCGCTCACGGATGTTATAAAAGCGTTGCTCAGATTCACTATATTGGTCATGCTTCTGTAATTGTCATACATTTCATATTTTACGGCATTGTAATCTTCTATAAGAGCACGCAGGTATTTGGAATCGGAACCACGAAATTTAAAGATATTTTGGTCGTCGTCGCCAACCGCTATCACCCGCATATCATCGTTGACATGAATAAGCGCCCGAATCAGAGCAAATTCATTTTCATCCATATCCTGCGCTTCATCGATAACCAATACTCTTTTAATGATTTTTCCCGGTTCGACCTCGCCGTTTTGAATCATTTCGGCGGCATTTTTAACAACATCCCCTATTTTCTCAAGGTTTCCGACCTTGCCAAGCAGGTCAAAG